>JACRIK010000034.1 GCA_016235865.1 Planctomycetota bacterium
CACCTTGAGAATACGGCAAGGGGTGAGACCGATGAGGTTGGGCCGGACCGGGGCCCGGGTGGCGAAGACGCCGGTCAAGGGATTGGCGGGGTCCCGGCGGGGATGGACCTTGAGGGTGGCCCGTTCTTCGGGGGTGTCGTTTTCATGGAACCAGTAGAGCACCCAGACATGGGAAAATCCGGCCAGGCCGTCCAGGGCCGGGGCGTACTGGGGCAGGATCTCCAGGAAAGTTTGTTTTCCCTGGTGTTTGACCGTGCCGATGGGATTGAGTTGCAAGGATTTGATAGTCTCTCTCCTGGGGGCTTTTTCTTGACTTTTAAGGGATTGCCCTTGAGTTGTTCCTGGTAGAGCAAGGCAAATCACAATTAACCAAGCTAACTTTCGAAGGGATCTGGGCCACATGATATTGTCACCCTCCCTCACAAATTTATTTTCGCAAGGCATTTTGATGATTTTTAATATTAGATTGCGAAGGATGGCGGTTTAGGATTTTTTTACTTCACAGGACTCCGAAAGTTTATCAAGAAATTCAAGTGGTTTTATGCAATCTATATATGGTTCAATTTGTTTGATTCGTTCTTGTAACGTTGAGAAAGTGATCAACTTACATATTTGACTCAATGGCGGAGATAAGCGAGAAAAGGTGGGACGATTAACCTCGGTAAATACCTTATTGCGCCGCTCCTCTGGCACAACAATATAAAGCGGTATACTGACGTTGGGATGCATAGCTATCAAGTCGGACATGCGGAGAAGACCTGAATAGATTGAGGTGGTGCTTTCGATTTCGAAGGCGGCTGTTATAGCATTTCCCTTCAGCCAAAGAACATCTATAAGCTCAATTGTTCGGTTGGTAGCCTCATCAAACTGGACTGGTAGTTTCTCTTTAAGATGGGTTAAATCAGTAAACCGATGACCCTGAACTTCCTTGTTTCGGTCATTTCTAGCCACCCACACATCTAATCCCATATCGTTGCCTATTTTTAATAATTGCCATTGAATCTCATCATGGATAGAAGACTCTTTCGAATATTCAGTAACTTCTTCAGGACCTGGCACAGTTACAGGCCCAATTTTTGTCTGCACTCTTTTAGGACCAAGAGGAGGCTTTCCCTTAGGTAGTGGTCGTAACACAGGATTCTTTTGGGCCTTAAGAATGGCATTAACGATAGCTTCTCCATCCTTAGCATTTAATTTATATGGAGAAATAAGGAACGGATATGTCCAAGCACTTGGGTGAGTAAGATTTTTAAATATTGAAAGTCGATCTCTTAGCATTTCAATTGGGATAGCTGTTTCAGGGGTAAGGCTCGTTACGATCCTAACCTTTAAACGGCATGGGTATAAAGCATCTTCCCAGATTTGACTATTTTCACGATAAGGCTCTGAAACAACTTCCAATATTCCCACAAAACGAGAAACTTTGGTCAGATAAGCTAGAAGATAATCTCCTGGTTTTATCGTCTGAACAGCATTCCACCTCTTTTCCGGATGTCCAGAAACCTCCCCCCCTGCATTAAGAAATTCGGCCCATGATTTTAACGAGAATACGTCTGACCAGTAATTTCTGTCAGTCATGGTTTCTCTTGCCACTCCTGTGCATTTATACTCTATGAAATCATTACCACCTTTAAAGACCTCAATTCAAGTTCTTTTCTTTATGTTGATATTTTGAATTTTTAGAAAATTATGAACCCTTAATCCCTACCACCAAAAACCTCACCCATAACATCTTTAATCATTTCTAAAGACACGTCCTCCTGGATCACCGGCTCCCCCAGGCGTTTAAGGAGTACAAAGACCACCCGGTCCTCCTGGCGTTTCTTGTCCAGGGTCAGGGCGGAGAGGACTGCTTGCGGGTCGAGGCGGGGGAGGAAGCGGGCCAGGCCGAAATTTTTAATTAACTGGCGGCCCCAGGTCCCTTCTTCCTGAGGCAGTCCCGCCAGATTTTCCGAGAGGCCCAGCGCGGCCAGCATGCCCCAGGCCACGGCCTCGCCGTGGGCCAGGCGGAAGCGGGAGGCCTGTTCCAGGCCGTGGCCCAGGGTGTGGCCGAAATTGAGGATGCGGCGCAGGCCCCCCTCCCGCTCATCCGCGGCCACCACTTCCGCCTTGATGGCCGCGGCCCGGTGGATAATCGCCGTCAATTCTTCCTCGTCCTTAAAAATGCGTTTCGCCTCTTTATCCAGCCGGGTCAGCAGCTCCGGGTCCCGGATAAATCCGGCCTTGAGGACCTCGGCCAGGCCGTTGCGGCGCTGGGACGGGGGCAGGGTCCGGAGGAATTGGGGGTCAATGGCCACCAGCCGGGGTTGATGAAAAGTGCCCAGGAGGTTTTTCCCTTCCGGCAGGTTGATTGCGGTTTTGCCGCCGATGGCCGCGTCCACCATGGCCAGCAAGGTGGTGGGGACCTGGAGGAAAGGCACGCCCCGCATGAAGATGGAGGCCAGAAAGCCGGTGAGGTCCCCCACCACGCCCCCTCCCAGGGCGATTAGAGGGGAGCTGCGGTCCGCACCCCGGACCAGGAGTTCCCGGGCCAGGCGCTGGGCCACCGGCCAGGTTTTGGCTTTCTCGCCCCGGGGCACCGTGAGCAGGGTAGGGGAGTAGCCCCCGTCCTGCAGGATTGTGACTAGTTGGTCCCCGTAAAGGCCGTGCACCCGGGTATCGGTGACGAGAAAGACCCGGGCGGGGAGGCGCAGCGCGGCA
>JACRIK010000035.1 GCA_016235865.1 Planctomycetota bacterium
AAATGCGCTTTTCGGGCCTGATATCTGTATCCAGACATTCTCGCCCTCCTGATGCGTTGACTGATGATTTACACGAGCTGTAACAGGTAAGGCGGCAACATCCCATACCGTAAATTTCTCAGGGCTCCAGTTAAGTTCATACAGGTCGTGGTTATAGATAGTAAGCGTAACGCCATTGGGATTCTTTATCTTGAGCCCTAATCTGATACCAGGCCTTTCCTTGGAGTGGTTGCCTAAATATCCGCTGTAATAGAATCTGGCTTCTGAAGTAACGGTTCCGGTAACCAGACTCCCGGCCGGGCCTTGTGGATAGCCATAATATTCCCCATCGGCTTCCCAAGCCACCGCCCAGGATGAGCCGTAAGACTTATAGGTATCGTTATCAGTTGAATGACCATGTTTATAGTAATACAGGTTGCCTGCGCCCCCATATAATGGGTTGGCTGAGGCAGAGCTCCACCATAAACTTATACCGTTATACCAACGGTCATAACTTTCTTCTATGGATATAATATCAGCATCTTCGGTCGTTACTTTTATCGCGCCCCAGTAATAACCGGGTAACACATCGCCCTGGAGTTCCACATAAACTATATCGTCCTGGTTTGCCCGCAAGGTGTCGGTCACCTGGCCGAATTCATCCAACGCCACCGCGGTAAAATTAGGCGCTTGGGCATAAAGACCCGAAGCGGATAAAAATAGCAGCGATAAAACTAACCCGGCTTGTATTAAGAGGGACGAACCTGAAATGCGCTTTGTCATAGATTGAACCTTTCAGATTCTGCGGCTAATAATCTAACGGATGCTCAATCAATGAATGCAGAATCAAATTAATAACTAATTTAATTTAATTGGCGGTTATTATATTCTTTAATCGAGAGCTGTCAAGTGTTTTCTATCTTTTCTGATTTATTCTGGGTTTTCTACCAATGGCCCATCCAACAACCCCCAACCCCCTTTATTAAGGGGGGATATAAAAACACACACCCCTGAACCCTCACACCTATGCATAGGTGTGAAGGGTTTACCTCCCCCGCCCCCGGCTCCCGCAATGAGTTGCGGGACTCCGTCGCCGCTGCGCCGGCCCGGATTACCCTTTTACCGCAGAGGCACAGAGTAAATCACACACCCCTACCCCTCTTTTTAGAGGGGACATAATAATCGGTTCAAGTACCCGGTGCGCTTTAGCCACCGGATAAATGCTGGGCTGACCAGTCCCGACACCTGTCGGGACAGGGCCCGTTGTTAAAATTCTGCCCCATCTGCATAGCCTAAAACAATACCAACTTCAGAATAATCATGACCAGCAGGACAAACGGCAGTATCATCCAGAGGATATGGTATTTCCGCTCCTGTTCCTTCCCAATCTCAGCGCTGCTTCTGACCTTAATCAGTTCCAGGATGCAGACGATAAAAATCAGCGCCAGAATGGCGGGCTCAATGTATTTGGCCAGTTTCACAAGCATTCTTTAATTATCCTTATTCCTTCTCCCCCGTGACGGCCAGTTTCTTTGACGCCTTAAAGAGCAGGATTATTTCCACCACGGTCATGACAATCAGTCCGATAAACCCGATGGGCGAACAGATAACGGTTATAAAACAGGCTCCGGTGGCAATATTGACTATTGCGACGGCGGTGGCTATCCCCCCAAACCACCGTTTTAGGGGCAGGACGCTGATGCCGAATATCAGCATCTGTATCCCCATAATAAACGCTATGCCTAATCCCCGGATTAATTCCACGTTCGGGTCGGCCAGCAATCTGAGCAACTCTGCCGGAATAAGAAGAACACAGGTAACTATGCCAATATAAGACATTACGGTCAGGAAACCCAATTTGGTCAGTCGCCCGATCCTAAGCCAGCCAAAGATAATCACCAGCATTCCGACGATATAATTAAGGCTGTTTACAATCATGCCTATAATATCAATGTCGGTTACCGCAAATGGCGTGATTTCCCCCGCTTTTGAAACTTGAGCGATAGTGCTTATAACCACTATTACTAAACCCACCACGCTGAGAGCAACCAAAACGAAAGAGAGCAACGCGGCCAGGTATATCCTCTTGTCGTATAGGGATTGACCTTTGGTTCCAGCCTCTGTTAATGAAAGGGGTTTGACCGGAGCTCCGCATTTCAAACAGGCCGTTGCCGTATCGGGTATTTCCTGCCCGCATCCAGTGCATTTTATCAGCGCCATACCGCACCTCCTTTTTTATTATTTTAATTACTGGGACACCATGTCAGACACGGTTCCTTCGGATTCTAACAGCATCTAAGAGACACGAAGCATTCAATCCCGGGAACAACCCCCTGCCCCCCCCCTTTCATAAGGGGGAGTAAAACACACCCCAACCCCTCCCCGAAATAATCGGGACTCCATTGCGACTCCGCTTTTTAGAGGGGATTAATTAATCCATGTTAATCGACCGCGCTGCCGCTGCGTCTGCGGTTTTCTTGTTCCTTATTCCTTCTCCTCCGGCGGGGTTTCTTCCTCCGGTTCCGGCGCCGGCTCCAGTTTCATTATGTAATCAACCCACTGCTTTTCCAGCACCTCGCATTTGACCTTGAAGGCCTCCTCGAACATCTTAAGGTGGGTCTTGTTGTCGGCCATGGCGTTCAGGCCCTTTTTCTTTATCGACCCGAAATAGGTGTCGAACAGCTTGGCATACTGGCCGTCGTTGTAGTTGATGAAGAAATAGACCAGGCTCCAGGCCTGGGCATACTGGTCCAGTTCAAATTCTTCCTGCTTGATGTTGATGAAGTCCTCGAGGCGCTGGGCCTTTTTCCCGGAAATGAGTTGCTTGATGTTGCCCAGCCGGGCGTTGTTGACCAGATTGGTGCGCAGGACGGCGCCGTCGTATTTGCTGCATTCGAAATAGGTGGCCAGACCCTCGCTGATCCAGATGGGCGTCTCCGCGCTGTAAGAGCCGCAGGCCAGGTGGACAAACCGGTGTGTTCCTTCGTGCATCAGAACCATGACATTGTCCGGCGGGTCGTAATAGCCCTTTATCTGGGGGCCGAATTCGTCAACGCCATAACAGCCGCCCGCGTCACCGGGCCCGCCGTTGGCAACGTATTCTTCCTTGGTCCGGTAGTAATTGATGTTGAAGGGCGCAGTCTTGAGAGTGAGCTTGAATATCTGCTGGGCCTTGTAGTCCAAGCATTCCATCAGGAAACAGATATCCTCCAGAGCGTCGGCTGAAAGGTTGGTCTTGACCAGGTAATGGTCGGTCTTTTTGGTCCGGGCCTTGGCCCAGGCCAGCGGTTCCGAATCCGCGCCGGGCTTGTCAATCACTCCCTTGGGCGCGAATTTCTTTCGGACCTGCTCCAGCGCCTTGATTTCCTGCTCCAGTTTGGACTTTTCAGCCAGCGTCACCCAGCTGTCCATGAATTTTATCAGGCCCCGGGCCTTCATCACTTCTTCAAAGGTCAGCCACTTACCTTTGTATTTAATCAGGCCCTTTTCCAGGTGAGGTTTGTCTTCGGACAGCACCAACCGGCCTTTGCACTCGGTAAATCCGCCGGCCGGCAGGGATATGTTTTTATAACGGCACAGGAACCGGTCCAGGCGAGGTTTTTCCTCGGGGTTGGCCTCGAGCCAGGCAATCAGAGTCTTGTCGCCCTCGGCTGAAAGATAGTGGTTATAGCACCAGACGCCCAGATAGAAACGCTCCAGACCTTCCAGGTCGCCTGGGAATAAATCGAATACGAATGCGGTAGAGATATCAGGCCATTTTTTATTATAGTCGCCGCCTTCGGACTTGCCTTCCAGCCCAATAGCGTCGGCCTTGGTGATAGTCACCTTACGCTTGCCTAAAGAAAACTCGACTGACCTGGCATCGTCGCCCTTGAAACTGTTTATCAGCTTCTGGAACACGGCCTGCTCACCCTTGAGATCTTCCAGGTATTCGTTGGCCTCCCTTTGGCTTTTTTCGTTCTTTCCGGTCCTGAGGAAATCCTCGAGCAACGTGACGGCCTCGGCGTAGCGATAACCGGCTATTTCCTCTGACACCTTGGTTTTACAGTCGGCCCAGGGTTTGGTATCGTCCTGGGGCGCGGCATGGACGCGGCCGGACAGGATGGCCAGAAGGGCAATAATAACATAACCGAAATATCGCATATTGCCGACCTTTTGTTTTAATCCTAAACCCGCATTAATATTATTCTGGAGAAAGTTCTTATCAACAATGCTGCTACTCTTGAAGTGTCTGTAATATAAAAAACACCAACCGGAATGTCTATTAAAATAAGAATTATAGATTCGTTGAGTTTGCCCTGTCCGATGGACTCCGAAGAGTCATACGAACTCATTCGGAGAAGGATGAAGGGCTTAAATTTCTTTACTTAAACCCGCGCGTCAGGTATATTCATTTTCTATGACCACGAAGAGCGAATTTGTCCATCTACATACGCACAGCCACTACAGCCTGCTGGACGGCGCCTGCACGGTGGATACCCTGATTGACGAGGCCAAACGCCAGGGCATGCCGGCCCTGGCCCTGACCGACCACGGGAATCTCTTCGGCGCCATTGAGTTCTACCAGACCGCCCTCAAAAACGGCCTCAATCCCATCGTGGGCTATGAGGCCTATGTCGCCCCGGGCTCACGCAAGGATAAGAAAATAACCGGTAATACCACCGAGTCGGCCTACCATCTCACCCTGCTGGCCAAGAACGACGCCGGTTACCATAACCTGATTAAGCTGGCCTCCAGCGCCTATCTGGAAGGGTTCTACCGCAAGCCCAGGATTGACAAGGAAATCCTGGCCCAATATAAGAACGGGCTGATTGCCTTAAGCGGCTGCCTGCATTCCGAGATTAACCACCTGGTGCTGGAGGACAAGGCCGAGTCGGCGCTCAAGGCGGCCATGCAATACAAGGATATCTTTGGCGAAGATTTTTACCTGGAGGTCCAACAGCATCGCATCTCCGAACAGCTCAAGGCCATCAACGGGCTGATGGAAATCAACCAGAAGACCGGCATACCGCTGGTGGCCACCAACGACATCCATTACCTGCGCCGGGAAGACCGGCCGGCTCACGATATCCTGCTGTGCATCTCGACCAACAAGAAGATAACCGATCCGACCCGGATGCGCTTTTCCACCGATGAGTTCTATTTTAAGTCCGTCGAGGAGATGAAGCAGCTCTTTTCCGAGATACCCGAATCCATCAAGAATACCGTGGCCATTGCCGGCAAGTGCAATCTCTATCTCAACCTGAAGGATAAGCATATGCCCAGCTTTAAGCCGCCGGATAACAAGACCAGTATCAATTATATCAAAGAATTGTGCGCTAAGGGAATCCAAATGCGCTATCCGGCCCTGGGCGCAATCAACATAGATACGGCTGATGCCAAACTGCCGGTGATTCACCGGCTCAGGGAAGAACTGAACATCATTGAGAAGAAAGGGCTGATAGATTATTTCCTGGTGGTCTGGGATTTCGTCCGGTTCGGCAAGGAGCATAAGGTGTCCATCGGCCCGGGCCGGGGTTCGTCAGCCGGGAGTCTGCTGGCCTATGTCCTGGGCATCACCGATATTGACCCGCTGAAATACGACCTGCTCTTCGAGCGGTTCCTGAATCCGGGACGGTATGACCCGCCGGATATCGATATTGATTTCAGTCAGGCCGGCCGGGAGAGCGTGATAAATTACGTCAAGGATAAATACGGCCGGGAAAATGTCTCCCAGATAATTACTTTCGGAACCATGAAGGCCCGGGCCGCGGTGCGCGACGTCGGCCGGGTCATGGATATCCCGCTGTTCGAGGTGGACCGGATTGCCAAGAAACTGGGTAACTTCATGTCGCTCAAGGAATCCATCAAGGCCGATGCGGAGCTGAAAGAAGCGGCCGAGAAGCAGAAGCGCATCAAGGAGTTGTTTGATATTTCCATGCGGCTGGAAGGACTGTCCCGGCACGCGTCAACCCACGCAGCCGGCGTGGTCATTGCCGACAAGCCGCTGGATAATTACGTGCCGCTCTATTCCTCAGGCGGTGTGGAAACCACCCAATACACCATGGAATCCTTACAGGCCATCGGCCTCTTGAAGGTCGACCTGCTGGGAATTGTGACGCTGGATATCATTGACCGGTGCCTGGAACTGGTGGAACAGAACCTGGCCGTAAAAATAAACATCAATTCCCTGCCCACGGATGACAAGAAGACCTACGAGCTGCTGGCCCAGTCAGAAACCAAGGGCGTGTTCCAGCTGGAATCGGCCGGCATGCGTGACATCCTGCAGAAACTCAAGCCGACCAAGTTCGAGGACATCATTGCCATCCTGGCGCTCTACCGGCCCGGCCCGCTGCAGAGCGGACTGGTGGATAACTATATCCGCACCCGGCACCATCCGTCCGAGATAGGTTACGTGGACAAGTCGCTCGAGCCGCTGCTGAAGGAGACCAACGGCATCATCCTGTACCAGGAACAGGTGATGAGGATTGCCAACCGCATCGGCGGATTCACGCCGTCCGAAAGCGACGACCTGCGCAAGGCCATGGGCAAAAAGATTCCCGCGATTATGCAGGAATACCGCGATAAATTCGTCAGCGGCGCAGTCAAGAATACCATCTCCAAGACCACGGCCGAGAAGATATTCGAGATGATGGAGTATTTCGGCGGCTACGGATTCAACAAGTCGCATTCCACGGCCTATGCCATGACTTCTTACCGAACCGCTTATCTCAAGGCCAATTACCCGGTGGAATTCCTGGCCGCGGTCATGACCTATAACAAGGACGATACGGACAAGCTCCTGGAATATCTTGAAGAATGCAAGCGGCTGGATATCAAGGTGATTCCGCCGGACATCAACCGGAGTTTTTCGGATTTCACGGTTCAGGGCAATGATATTATTTTCGGCCTGAGCGCGGTCAAGAACGTGGGCGCCAAGGCCGTCGGCTTCATTGTCGAAACACGGACCAAGGCCGGCCCTTTCAAGCACATCTATGACTTCTGCGAGCGGGTTGACCTGCGGCACGTGGATAAATCAGTCATTGAAGCCCTGATTAAATGCGGGGCCATGGACGAACTACTGAAAATACCATCAGAGAAAAAAACCAACCGCAACCGATTGCTCAAGGGGATGGAGCAGGTTATTAGCATCACCAACCAGCACCAGCTGGACCGGCGCCAAGGGCAGATGAATCTCCTGCAGGCCAATAACAAAGATGCCTCATACCAGTATCCGCCTTTACCGGACGAGCCGGAACTGCCGGAAGAGGAAATCCTGCGTTATGAGAAGGAAAGCCTGGGATTCTACGTCAGCGGCCATCCGCTGGTGAAATATGCGAACATGCTCCAGGAATTATCGTCGCTGACTATCAGCCATTTGCTTACCAAAACCCCGCCCATAGAAGAGGTCAAACTCTGCGGGATTATCTCGCAACTCCAGACCAAGATAGCCAAAGGACAGAAAGACGGCCAGAAAATGGTTTTCTTCAAATTGAGAGACCTCTCGGGCGTGGTTGACGCGGTCATCTATTCGCAGGAACTCCAAACCTACCGCCATCTGATTCAGGAGAACAAGATTATCTGCCTCAAGGGCAAATTTGATTCCCGCAAAGGCGAACCGATTATCAAGGTCAAAGAAGCGGCGGCCATTGAAAACGCCTATGACCTGATGCCTAATTTCGTGGTGATTGATATTTCCTTGACCGGGCTGGATGACGATGTTATTTATGGCTTAAGAGATATCCTGCTGGCCCATCCGGGCAATTGCCAGGTGATATTGCGCATGAAAACCACGGAGAACGATATCGCCATGACTAAGGCATCCAATAATTATTCCGTTTCCATCTCGCCCAGGTTCCGGGAGGATGTGATTGAATTATTGGGGCAGGATGTGATTAAATTCAGTATAGATTAGAACCCGTGTCATGCTGAATACTGAAGATAAAATCTCTACTCGTTTCAGCATCTCCGTTGTGAGATCCTGAACCAAGTTCAGAGTGACAACTAAGGATTTGCGAAAAAGTATTTAATTATGCAAGTTAAGACCTTTATTCTCGGGCCGATTCAGACCTCCTGTTATGTGGCTTATAATAACGATGGCAATAATGCGCTGATAATTGATGCAGGCGGCGACCCGGCCGAGATGGTCAGATTTATCAAACAGCACGACTTGGAGCCGGTTTACCTGGTCAATACCCACGGCCACGTGGATCATATCCTGGGCAATCCGCAATTGAAGAAGACATTTCCGAAACTGCAGATTTGCATCCATCCGGCCGATGCGCGGATGTTAGGGGAATCGAAGTCCAATCTGGCCACGGAACTGGGTTTTGAATTCTCGTCGCCGGAGCCGGACAAACTCCTGAACGAAGGAGACACGCTAGCATTAGAAGATAAAAAAGCATCCGGTTTTAAGGTGATTCATCTGCCCGGCCATACCAAAGGCGGTATCGGGTTATTCTATCAGCCGCGCACCGGGGCGCCCCTGCTGTTCAGTGGTGATGCCCTGTTTGCCGGAAGCATCGGGCGGACTGATTTTCCGGGCGGGTCGCTGGCCGAATTGGTCAACAACATCAGGGAAAAGGTTTTCGCCCTACCGGATGATACGGTGGTCTATCCCGGACACGGGCCGTCAACTACGGTCGGCGATGAGAAGCATTCCAATCCGTTCCTTTAGAGCCAGTTAAGAGCATCGCGTCTTACTAGCTCTTACCCACCATCCATTCGGAGAACAGATGCTAAGCTAGCACCAATTTAATAATCCAGCGGGACAGGCGCATCCTGAACCGGCTTGGCTTTTTTATCGGTGTATTTTTTCCAGTTAGTCTGCTTTTTCATCTCATCAAGCCATTTCTTGTTGAATTCGTCCTTCTTCTTGCTGCTAATACTTTTCAGGATTCTCTCTTTTTCCGCATCGTAAGTACCAGCCGAGGGAACACGCCTGTCTAAAATCTGCGCCACATAATAAACATCCCCGTCGCTAACCACATCAATTTTGCCTCTTTTCATCTTGAATATGGCGTCCTTAAAATCACTGCCTGCGTCTTTAAGCAGGGCCAGCTTGTCATCCTTCTGGAAAAAGGCGGTTCTGGCCACCTTGACTTTAACCATGTCTTCCTTGGTAAATGCGTCAAACCATTTTCTCCTTGACTCATAGGCCAGTTCGTCGTTTTCCTTGCCCTTAATCTCATCGTTAACCTTATCAGAGATGTTCTGGACCAGTTTATGAGCCGCGGCCTTAGCCGCCTCGTTGGCTTTGTATCTAAGGAAATCACGAGTGACCTTTTCTTTTATCTGGTCGGTTAATTTCGGAATATAAGTCCCCTGTTTTTTCAGGAGCCGGAATATGAAATTTCCCTTGTCCGTGGAAATGGCCCGGCTCAGTTCACCCTCCTGAAAGGTGGCTATTTGCCTCTGAAAAAGCGATGAAGCGCCCAGTTCTTTTTCCAGCTCATCAATATTATCAAGGGCAACAAAACCGGTCAGCTGATAATCAAGATTAAATTTCCGGGCTGTCTCATTAAGACTGACCTCTTTCCCCTGGAGTTCCAGAAGCGTGATTCTTTCCTCCGCCTTGCTAATCCGCTCCAGCGCCTGTTCTTTGGCTACATTATCCAATAATTTATTATTTATCTCATCGCGAACTTCTGGAAACGCCTTGCTTTTGTATTCCTTTTCCCGGTTTTTATTATAATAATTCTGCAATGCTTCATCGTTCGGCTGTGGCAGCCCATCCTTAAATTTCCTGACATCCGCCATAATATACTCAATCTGAACCTTCTGGGGCACCTCATATTCGGCAGAATGCCCCTGAAAATACTCAACCAGCTCATCCTCGTCATTTACTTTAGTCTTTCCCAGATAATTATTCCCGTCAAACGCCAGCCAGGCAATTTTGACATCCTCATTCCGGGACAGGAATTCATCGTAAACCTCTTTGGTGTTCGGCACAATCGCATCCTCAACCAAATCGCGGTATTTTTGTATCTTGATAAATTCAGCAGCCGTTTCTTCAAATGACACCTCAGAAATACGCCATTGACTCAGAATCCACTGGTAGCGCTCTTTGGAAAACACTCCCGGACTATTTTCACTTTCTCTGGGACTGAATATAAACAGGCGGTTTTTTATATAATCCACGATCTCATTGGGGCTGACCTGAATACCGGCTTTATCCGCCTGAGCATCGAGCATCAGGACCACCCATGTAAGTTCATCAAAGTATTCATCTTTTTTCTTGTTGTATAATTCCGCGTCGACCATGTCAAAAGGCGGTATAAAAGAGAGAATTTTATAACTATATCTCTCATAATGAGTCAGCCAGCACTGAACCCATATCGCGCACTGGTTGCGGCGGCTCTGGAACTGCTCCTTGCTGACCTTGCGGCCCATTATCTCCCCAGCCATATTCTCCTGATTACCTCCGCTAAAAATGGACAGCATCTGGCTGGTGATGCCGAATGCCAGGGCGGTAAAAATCACCAACCCGAACATAATCTTCTTCTCGTATTTCTGGAATTTAATCAGCATAGTTAATCCTTCCTTTTATTTAACCTCTTCTATCTTCGGTAAATCCTTTATGGATGACAGTCCCAATAACTCCAGGAAATTATTACTGGTGCCGTAAAGCAGCGGCCGGCCCAGGACCTCGGCCCGGCCGGTGATGCGGATGAGTTTCTTTTCCATCAGACCCCGAACAATGGCGCTGGAATCCACGCCCCGGATGGAATCAATCTCCGCTCTGGTTATCGGCTGCTTATAGGCGATGATGGAAAGCGTCTCCAGCGCCGCATTGGACAGGATGCCTTCATTGCGGCGTTCGTATAATTTCTTTAAGTGCGGGTGGTATTCCGGCAGGGTCCGCAGTTGGTATCCGCCGGCCACTTCGCTTATGGCAAAGGAATGCCCGTTGGATTTATAGGCGGAGTTCAGTTCGTCCACGCACTTCTTGACATCGCCCGGGGAAACGCCGTCGCCGATCACATCCTTGATGCGGCTGAAGGCCAGCGGTTTCTCAGAGGCGAATAATAATGCTTCGACAACGAACTTAAGATTATCCATACTATTTAGCGCCGGGTGCCCAGCCGCGCCTTCTTGCCCAGGAGCGATTCTATTCTCAGTAACTGGTTATACTTAGCCACCCGGTCGGTGCGTGAGGCCGAGCCGGTCTTAATCATCCCGGCATTGACCGCCACGGCCAGGTCGGCAATAAAGGTATCCTCGGTCTCGCCGGACCGGTGGGAAATCATGGTGGTATATTTATGCTTCTTGGCCAGCGCGATGGCCTCCAGCGTCTCGGTCAGGGTCCCGATCTGGTTTACTTTAATCAGGATGGAGTTAGCCACGCCATTTTCTATGCCCTGTTTTAAGCGCGCCGGGTTGGTGACAAAGATATCATCCCCGACAATCTGGATTTTCTTACCCAGCGTCTTGGTCAGGAGCGCCCAGCCCTCCCAGTCATCCTGGGCCATTCCGTCTTCAATGGAAATTAGCGGATATTTTTCCACCCATTTCTTATACAGGTCAACCATCTGCCCGGATGAATATGCTTTTTTAGAGGACTTCTTGAATACGTATTTATTATCCTCGTAGAACTCGCTGGCCGCCACATCAATGGCCAGGGCCACGTCCCGGCCCGGCTGGTAACCGGCCTTTTCGATGGCCTTGAGAATCACTTCAAATGCCTGTTCGCTATGCGCGCCTGTCCCGCCCGAGGTCGAAGTCCCTTTGGGTTTTCCGTGCGCCGCCTTTGGCGTGCTCCGTTTCCCTTCGGGTTCGCTGGCGCGGTCTCTGCGGAGTTCGTTGGCCTTAAGATTGGGCGCGAATCCGCCTTCATCACCCACCCCGGTGGATGAACCCATACCCTTAAGAACCTTCTTGAGGTTATGGAACACCTCCACGCCCATTCTCAGCGATTCGGAGAATTTATCCGCTCCCAACGGCACAATCATAAATTCCTGGATATCCAGGTTGTTATCGGCGTGCGCCCCGCCGTTGATGATATTCATAAAAGGAATAGGCAGGGTCTGGGCCTTGGTTCCGCCCAAGTGATAATAAAGCGGGACATTTCGGGCGTTGGCACAGGCGCGGGCGTAAGCCATGGACACAGCTACCATGGCATTGGCGCCCAGCCGGCTCTTATTCGGCGTGCCGTCCAGGTCAATCATGGTTTTATCAATCAGTTCCTGCTTAGCCAGCGGCTTGCCTTTAAGCGCCGGCCCAATAAGATTGTTTATATTGCCCACGGCCGTCCGGACACCCTTGCCTAAATACCGCTTGGTCTCTCCGTCCCGTAATTCCAGCGCCTCATGCTCGCCGGTAGAAGCCCCGGAAGGCGCGGCTGCCCGGCCTAAAACCCCGTTATTCAAAAGCACATCCGCTTCCACGGTCGGATTACCCCGGGAATCCAGGATCTCCCGACCATAAATACAAATTATCTTGGTCATAACGCCATCTCCTTTTTACCCTGTCTTTTGATAAGGTAAATATGAGAATTTTGGATTATACCATAACCGAATAACCTGTCAAATCTTTGGCGTAGAATAATACCCTATTGGGGGGTCAGGACTTCGGGCCCAATGCCCCTATCAATCCGTCCTGGATCTCCTGCAATTTAAATGGTTTGGGACCTTTGGGCCGGACTCCGACAATCAGGTCCAGCCCTTTGGGCAACTGGTGCTTGTTCAGCCGGAAGGCCTCCCGGACCAGGCGTTTGATTCGGTTGCGCATGACAGCGCTGGGAAATGATTTCTTGCTGGCTGCAATACCCAAGCGGGAATATTCCAGGTTATTCGGCCGGGCCCGGATAATCAGGCATCCGGACTTGCTAATCGCGCCGTTTTTATAGACGTGTTCGAATTCCCCGGCGTTGGTAATGCGCTCTTTTCTGGATAATCCGAAACTCATTTCTTCGAGTAGTTACCAGTTACGCCGACCACCCGGGCGCCGCCGTCCTTGAGGTATTCCAGCATATTCTTGACCTCGGCCTTCTCGCCCTCTATCTCCAGGACGAACCAGGTTGAGGTATCGGTCAGCGAACCCTCCAGGATATTGACCGTAATATTATAATCGCGGGCAATCTGCCACAGGGTCGGCTGCTGGCGCTGCTGCTCGGAGAACAGGACCTTGACGGTCTGCTTGACCTTAATCTTATTGCCCAGGAAGGCCACCAGGTTCTTTAAGCGGCCGATTGATTCCTTGGTCATTGCGGTGAACTGGATGCCGACGATATTATTGCCGTCGTAACGGGGTGAAGGCCTGACCCAGGCCACCCGTCCGTCCGCCCGGAGCGGCTCGCCGCCCAGCATCGGAATACCCACGGTAAAGGTGAGTTTATCATCCTTGACCAGGGTATCGGCCGTCAGGAATCTCATCCCGCGCATACTGATGTTGAGGATGGGATACTGGTCTGACGAGCCCTTAAAGATGGCGAACAAACCGCCGCCTGATTCCTTATATTGGACCATCGCGCCCTTGATGGGTATCCGGGTATCTTTTCTGTGTTCATTAGCCATAAATTAAACCTTTCTTATCCCGCCGTGGCGGGATTAGACCCCGCCGCATGGCGGGGCATCCATTTTACACCAAAGACACTCCAGCGTAACAGGAGTAATCTCTTATTTACAGCCCCATTATATATTCCCGCACTCAAACATCAAGAAAAATATACTATTATGGCTCTCTTTTGCCGGTATTTAGTTTCCTCCAAATGGCCTGCAGGAGTTTATCCAATCCGGAATGGGTCACGGCTGAAATCGGAACGATGGATTTGGGTAGTTTGGATTTGTATTTCTTCATATTCTCCATGGCCTGGGGCAGGTCCATCTTGGTAGCCACGATAATCTCCGGCTTCTTCGCCAGGGTCTTGCTGTAAAGCACCAGTTCCCTGCGAATCCCCCGATATACCGTTGGAATAGGTTCCGCAGTGCTGAAATCAACCAGGTGCAGAATTATCCGGGTGCGTTCTATATGCTTGAGGAATTTATCGCCCAGTCCCCGGCCCTTATGCGCCCCGGCAATCAGGCCCGGCAGGTCCGCCATTACAAACGACTTGTATTCAAAGCCCTTAACCACGCCCAGACAGGGTTCCAGGGTGGTAAACGGGTAATCCGCAATCTTGGGATGGGCATCGGAAACCACATTAATCAGGGTGGACTTGCCGGCATTGGGCAGCCCGACCAGACCCACGTCGGCAATAAGCTTGAGTTCCAGGTAAAGATGGTGTTCTTCTCCGGGCACGCCCTTTTCATACTTGAGCGGGGTCTGGTTAATCGGCGTGGCAAAGGTGCTGTTGCCCCTCCCCCCCTTGCCGCCCCTGGCGATAATCACAAAATCATCATTGTCCTTGAGGTCTTTGATAATACTATTATCCGTTTTATTCCTGATAATCGTGCCGGTCGGAACATTGATAACCAAATCAGCCGCGCTTTTTCCGAAGCACCTGTTGCCTGCGCCCGGCTGCCCGCCTTTGGCCACGAACCTGGTCTGGTGAATCAGATGATTGAGGGTATTGTAGTGATGGCTGGCCCTGATGATGACATCGCCGCCCTTGCCGCCGTTGCCGCCGTCCGGCCCGCCCTTGGTAATGAATTTCTCCCGGCGGAAACTGACACAGCCGTCCCCGCCGTCGCCGGCTTTTACATATATTACAGCCTCGTCTTTAAACATTGTGCGTATAGTATGATGATTTATGGGTTTGGTCAAGGTTTACCCAGCCCATTTATCCAAAGTATTAAACCATAAATAAGTTATTTCCATATAATAACCACGCGGAGCTGAACTCAGGATTAATAAAATGGGCTGGGTTTATTTCTTCTGTATGGCGTCGTTGAGTATCTTGGCATTTATGAGATTACCCAATACCGGCGAGACATAGTCCCTGAGATACCGCGCCACGTCGGCAATCGGCTTGGCCGAGACATAGATGATGTCGCGCGGGTAGACCACAATATTATGGCGCAGGTTGCCGTTAAGAATCTCATTTACATCTAAAAGGATTACCTCTGATTTTTCAGCCCCCTCTTTTAATTCGCCCCTGATAACCAGGGCATTACCTTTGCTGGCATCCTTGGTCAGGCCTCCGGCCTCGGCAATCATATCCAGAAAAGACGCCTTGCCGAAGAATTTATAGACGCCGGGTTTGCCCACTTCCCCCAGGATAATTACTTTCTCTCCGGCAAACTCCTTGACCGTGACCGAGACCTGTGGCGCCACCACGTATTCGGTCAGTTTCTTGGTCACCTCGTCGTCAATCTCGGTCAGGGTCCGGCCCTGGGCTTCTATGTCGCCGATTAAGGGAAACGAAAGTTTTCCGTCCGGCCGGACAATGATATCACGGGTCAGGTCGGTATGCTGCCAGACAAATATCTCCAGTTTATCGCCGACGATTACCTTGTAATCAACGGGTTTGAGCTGTTCCGGGTCGAGCGCCGATGGTCTGATGGTCGGTGGATAGACATTAGGACCGCCTCCACAGCCCACAATAAATAACCCGGCCAATAATAGTAATCCCAGTGTATATTTCATAATTCTTTACTCTAAGCGGTATTTATTATAGTATCGTCATTTTAAGCGTGTAAATATACCGAAATCACAATATGGAACTTATCCATCGCGTCTATAACACCATCAGGGAATACGGATTATTCCGGCCCGGGCAAACCATCATTATCGGCCTGTCCGGCGGCCCGGACTCCGTTACCCTTGCCCATATCCTCCACCAGATAAACATCCATTTCAAGACGGGCTGGCGCCTGGTTATCGCCCACCTCAATCACCAGATGCGGGGCCGGAAATCCGACCGGGACGAAAGATTCGCCCGAAGGATGGCGGCTGATTTAGGACTATCCATCCACGTCAACCGCCGTAATATCATCCAACTGAGCAAGAGATACAAGCAATCACTGGAAGAAACCGCCCGTTATGAACGCTACCGCTTCTTTACGGAACTGGCTATAAAAATAGCCAAAGGCCGCCGCAAACAGATAATCTCCGTTGCGGTCGGCCATAATCTTGATGACAACGCCGAGACGGTTCTGTTCCGGATTATCCGGGGCACCGGCCTAAAAGGCCTGCGCAGTATCAGGCCGAAACGGGAACTGTTTGCCGGCTCCAGATTCCATCTGGTCCGGCCATTGGCCTTTACATCCAAGCAGGAGGTTCTTGCGTATCTCAAGGCCCAGAAACTCCCCTATTGCATTGACCATACCAATCAGGATAAAAAGATACTCCGCAACCGCATCCGGCACGAATTATTGCCACTCTTAAAGAAGTATAACCCGGCCATCTGCCGGCACCTGGTCCAGCTATCAGAAACCGCCTCAGCGCATTATGACTATCTGGACAAAACCACTAAGGCCAAGATGCCCCGCAAGCAGGGTTCACTGGCTCTCAAGATGCTCAAAAAGGAACACCCAATAATCCAGACAGAAATGCTGACCAAGATACTTGAAAATATCGAAGGAACAAAGGCATTGACATACAACCACTACCAGACCCTGCTAAAACTGATTAATTCCCCCAAGCCCGGCGCCGAGGTCCACCTGCCGGACAACATTATCGCCCGGACCAAGTCCGGCAAACTCATAATTAAGCGTTTTAATAATAGACAAAATTGATTTATTCCATATAATAATTGGCTGACAGAGACAGATTAGTGGCTACATAGAAAGGAAGACACCTATGGCAAAGACATCATCCCCGACCAAAAGACCATCGGTAAAATCTAAACCGGCCGGCGCCCCGACCCCGGAGGCCATCCAGAAAATGCTAAACAAGGCCAAGCAACCATCCGCAGACGCAATGTCCATGCATCCATTCTACAGAGGCAAAATAGAGATAGTCCCGAAAAGCTGTATCCGCGACTATGATGATTTCGCCATCTGGTACACGCCCGGCGTGGCCGCGCCCTGCAAGGACATCCAGGCCAACCCGGAAAAGGTATTTGAACACACCAATAAATGGAATACCGTGGCGGTCATTACGGACGGCACCCGCGTCCTGGGCCTGGGCGACATCGGACCGCACGCGGCCATCCCGGTCATGGAAGGCAAAGGCATGCTGTTTAAATACCTGGGCGGCGTGGACGCATTCCCCATCTGCCTGAATACCAAAGACCCGGACGAATTCATCCGAACCGTCAAACTATTGGAACCCTGTTTCGGCGGCATCAACCTGGAAGACATCGCCCAGCCCAAATGCTTCAGGATTCTTGACACCCTGCGCAAGGAAATGCCCATCCCGGTCTGGCACGACGACCAGCAAGGCACCGCGGCCGTAACATTGGCCGGACTAATTAATGCGGTAAAAATCCAGGGCAAAAAACTATCCGAGGTCAAGATAGCCATGGTCGGCGCCGGCGCGGCCAATATCTGCATCTCCCGGATGATTATCAAGGCCGGGGTTAATCCTAAGAATATCATCATGGTCGATACCAAAGGCACCCTGCACCGGGACCGCCAGGACCTGGCCACCGGCCATCCGGAAAAGTGGGAGATGTGCCTCAAGAGCAATGCCAATAACGTCAAAGGCAATATTCCGGAGGCCATGAAAGGCGCCGAGGTCCTGCTGGCGCTATCGCAACCCGGACCTGATACGATTAAGAAGGAATGGATTAAACTGATGGCGCCCAAGCCCATCGTCTTTGTCTGCGCCAATCCGGTACCGGAAATCTGGCCCTGGGAGGCCAAGGAAGCCGGGGCTGATATCGTGGCCACCGGACGCTCTGATTTCCCCAATCAGGTCAACAACTCGCTGGGATTCCCGGCTATCTTCCGGGGCGCGCTGGATGTCCGGGCCCGGACCATCACCGACGAGATGTGCATTGCCTCAGCCGAGGCCCTGGCCGGCTATGCCGAGAAAAAAGGATTGTCCAAGGAACACCTGATTCCGACCATGAGCGACTGGCGGGTCTATCCCGAAGAAGCCGTGGCTGTCGGCATGAAAGCCATTGAACAAGGCGTGGCTAAATTAATCCTGACCGCGGACCAACTGCGTGACAATGCCACCAAAATGATTCAGCGGTCCATCAAGATAACCAAGATGATGATGAAGGAAAAGATTATTCCGCTGCCTAAAGAGAAATAAATAAAATTATTGACAATACGGGTTATTTTATTAAAGAATAACTCCTCTCTTCAACAGGATTAAACTGATTTGTCCGATTAATCCGTTAAATCCGTTGTTTAGAATATAATCCCCGCTAGCTCAATGGTAGAGTAGCCGGCTGTTAACCGGTTGGTTGTAGGTTCGAGTCCTACGCGGGGAGCCACCCTCTCCATTCATTACCAAGAAAGGTAAAACAATGAGCAAGTCACTTAAAGGCACCAAGACCGAAAAGAATCTGCTGGCCTCTTTTGCCGGAGAGTCCCAGGCCCGGAACCGCTACACCTATTTTGCCAGCGTTGCTAAGAAAGAGGGATTCGAGCAGATTTCCGCCATATTACTGGACACGGCTGAGAACGAGAAAGAACACGCCAAGATGTTCTTCAAGCAACTGGAAGGCGGAGACGTGGAAATCACTGCCTCATATCCGGCCGGACAGATAAAAGACACTGCGGCAAACCTGGAGGCCGCGGCAGACGGCGAGAATATGGAATGGACCCGCATCTATTCCGACTTTGCCCAGACCGCCCAGACCGAGGGATTCCCGGAAATCACCCGGATATTCGAGCAGATTGCCAAAGTGGAAAAGTTCCACGAGGCCCGATACCGCAAACTGATAAATATCCTGCAGAACAAAGAGACCTTTAAGAAGCCCGTGCCGGTCAAGTGGCACTGCCGTAACTGCGGGTATGTCAGCGAAGGCAAAGAAGCTCCCAAGGAATGCCCGGCCTGCAAGCATCCTCAGGCGTATTTTGAGGTCCTAGGCGAGAATTATTAGGAGCAGTTCGAGCACAGCGAGTTATCTGCTCCTTATCCCGTAGTCCCACAGGGACGCAGGGATTAACCACAGATACACACGGATAAACACCGATAATTATATCCAGAGATAATTGACGTGTCGGCAGACAAAAGATAACATACCCCTTTAAAGAAATATAAAACACGAATATTATTCGTGTGATTCGCCGTATTCGTGAGATTCGTGTTAGAATTTGGGAATTTATTATGTTTAAACCAGACAAGTTTATCACCGAAAAGATAGCCGAGCTGCAGAATAAAATCAAGGGCACGGCCGTGATTGGCATCTCGGGCGGAGTGGATTCCACCACAGCGGCCATCATCGTCCATAAGGCCATCGGCAAGCAACTCCTGTGCGTACTGGTTGATACCGGCTATATGCGCAAGAACGAGGTCAAGTTCAATGAGCAGATGCTCAAAGACCTGGGACTGAATGTCATGGTGGCCGACGCCTCGGACCGGTTCTACGCCGGCCTCAAGGACGTGGCTGACCCGGAGCAGAAGCGCAAGGTCATCGGCGAACTCTTTATCCGGGTATTCGAGGAAATCGCCCTGAAACAAGGCGCCAAATACTTTATCCAGGGCACGATTGCCCCGGACTGGATAGAATCCGGCGGCGGATTGAGGGACAATATCAAATCGCACCACAATGTCGGCGGACTGCCAGCCAAGATTGCCTTTGAGATAGTCGAACCCCTGCGCGATTTATACAAGGACGAGGTGCGTCTGGTCGGTCAGGCACTGGAACTGCCCACCGCGGTCTATGAACGCCAGCCCTTCCCGGGCCCGGGACTGGCCGTTCGGATTATCGGACCGACTGATGCCGCCAAGGCCGCGATTGTCCGCGAGGCCTGCGCCATCGTGGAAGAGGAACTTGAGGCCGCGGCTAAGACCAAACTCATGGTCATTCCCTGGCAGTATTTCGCGGTGCTGTTGCCGGTCAAGGCAGTCGGCGTGCACGGCGATGTCCGGGCCTATGGCTATGTGGTAGTGGTCCGGGCGGTCGAGAGCATGGACGGCATGAGCGCCACATACTCCAAGATACCGCATCCGGTCCTGGAGAAAATCTCGGTGCGCATTACTAATACCTTAAAAGACAGCGTCAGCCGGGTGGTCTTTGATATCACCCATAAACCACCGGGGACTATTGAATACGAGTAGAAAAGAGGTTACACGTTCGCTTCGCTCAATGCAAGCAAACGGTTACAAGACGTTACAAAAACGTTACAAGAGGTTACTTAAGACTGTGCAACTTCCTGTAACATCATGTAACCCTACTGTAACTTCATGTAACATTATATATCATGCCTAAGATTTATGTAGTTGACAACGGCGGGCAATGGACCCATCGCATCTGGCGGGTCTTGCGCGAACTGGACTGCGACACCAAAATCATCCTCAATACCACCCTGCTGAAGGATATTGATGCCGATGGATTAGTCCTGAGCGGCGGCGCGGCCCGAATTGCCTGGGAATCGCTCAAATTAGGCGAATGCACTACTTACTTCAAGGAATTCAAGGGCCCTATCTTAGGCGTCTGCGTCGGACACCAGTTAATGGCTTCATATTATGGCGGCAATGCCGGCGCTTCTGAAATGCCTGAATTCGGACTCTCCAAGATACGCATCTTAGAACCAGATGACCTGTTCAAAGGACTGCCTAAGGAATTCAATGTCTGGCAGTCGCACAACGACGAGGTCAAGTCAGCGCCGGGATTCACGGTCCTGGCTGAATCGGACAACTGCAAAATCCAGGCCATCAAGCACCACACCAAACCGCACTACGGCGTCCAATTCCATCCCGAAGTGAACAACACGGAAAATGGCGAAGCTATATACCAAAACTTCGTTAATATCGTGGCCGGGATGCGATAATCTTATAGCAGACGGGTATCCACGAGAATTTACGGAATTCCGCTATTTTACTTGACAAATAATATCATATTTGTATATTTGCATTTGAAATGCAAAGTTACAAGGAGGGTGATTTATGCCCGAATCTTACGTCCGGCGCGAGATGGAAGGCGTCTTAAAGGACGCCCTGGCGCAATTCCCGGCCCTGATATTAACCGGCCCCAGGCAGTCCGGTAAAACCACCCTGCTTAAACATCTCCTGGCGCACGGCTACCGGTATGTTTCCCTGGACCATCCGGGCACCAGAGCCATGGCGATGAACGAGCCGGACTTGTTTTTCCAGAACTATCCGCCGCCGGTTATCATTGACGAGATACAATACGCGCCCGGTATTTTCCCGCACATTAAGATAATGATTGACAATGACCGGCGCAAGCGCGGGCAGTTTGTCCTGACCGGCTCTCAGATTTTCCCGCTGATGGCCAGGGTCAGCGAATCACTGGCCGGCCGGACCGCGGTTTTCACCTTATTGCCTTTCTCGCTCCGGGAGCAAATCAGGCCTCTTAAACCGCTCGGGCTGGAAGGCCTTAAAGCCAAAATCCTATCCGGCGGGTTCCCGGACGCGGCGCTGGACAGGAAAGTAAACCTTAACCTGTGGTTCTCCGGGTATCTCCAGACCTATCTGGAACGGGATGTCCGGCAACTGCGCCAGGTCGGCGATATGGGTGATTTCCAGAGGTTTCTCCAGTTACTGGCGGTCCAGAACGGCCAGGCGCTTAATCTTTCCAACCTCTCGCGCGACCTGGGCCTGGCTGTCAACACCATCAAGGCCTGGATTTCCGTGCTGGAAGCCAGCGGCCAGATTTTCCTGCTCAAACCGTTTTACCTGAACAAAGGCAAGCGCATCATAAAAAGCCCGAAAATATATTTCCTGGATACCGGGCTTTTATGTTACCTGACCGGGATAACCTCAACAGACCAGATATTCAAAGGGCCGTTATCCGGCCAGTTATTTGAAACACTGGTGCTGGGGGAAACCATAAAATACTTCCATAACCAAGGCCGAATCCCGCTGATTTACTGGTGGCGCACCTCTTACGGTGAAGAAGTCGATTTCGTCATAGAAAACCAGGGACGGATAATACCGGTGGAGGTAAAAACCAGCGCCAACATCAATGCCAATATGGCCAAGGGCTTGTTCTCGTTCTGCAAACTCTTCGGTGATAAAATAAACCGGGCATATTTAGTGAACCTGTCCCGCCAGAGAATAATGGTTGGCCAAAAGGTCGAGGCGTTGCCCTTCGCCGACTTCTTGAATATAGAGAAAATAATTAAACAATAACCATCACCCGGCGAAGAAATATATAGGAACTTCGTCAACCCCGCACATAATATTTGTATAAATGTTATAAGATTGAACAATACAATTTATTAGATACCACTATTGACAGATAAATAATAAAGGTTATGTGCGGGGTCAATATCGTGGCCGGGAAGAAATAGCGAACAACACAAGTAAGGTAACACCAATCCAAATCCTTGCTCAACCCCAACGGAAATGGTAGAATTGTAAACAGGTATTGCGTCCATAGATTACTAAGGATTACAAAATAGTACTTAATAAGTACACCTAAAAATAAACTGTTTATGCTAATCAATATAACTGTTACAGGTAAGGATGCTAAAGCTTTGAGCTATATTTTGAGGAAAAATCCTGCTAATCTGTTATCGGAAAATTTCAGTGGCGGAAAGGTTGTCGTTTTCTTCCCTGAATATTCAGAAAACAGAGCCACTGCATCTTTGCTTACTCTAATTGATACCGTAGGAATGGTGCGTTCAGAATGGCAAAAGGTCGCGGCGAGTTACGTTGATTACCGGCCTTACGCTGCATCAAGCTTATCTTCTGTTGCTTTAAAAGATGTGTATTCCAGTGCTTTCTCCGGCAAGTCTGATTTGCCGGAAATTGCTACTGTTATTCAACGTGAATTGCCTGTTGAAGTGGAGTTATCCAGTGTTTGGATTAGAGGCGGCATTAAGAATATTTATGATTTCTTTGAACCGCTCGGCTACAAAATTGAATATAAGGAATTGCCTTTTGAATCTGCTTGGCTCAAGAACGAATCATCTACCGCTTACAATATTACTCTTTTTGGAAATAAAACTATATCAAATTTATTAAAGCACATATATGTTATGCTTCCTGTCATTGACAACAGGAAACATTATTTCGTAGAAGAAAAAGAAATAGAAAAACTGCTAAGGCATGGTGAGGGATGGCTGGAAAAGCATCCGGCTAAAGAACGAATTGTTTCTCGCTACCTGCTTCGTTATCGCAATCTGGTTGAAGAAGCATTAGAGCAACTTATTGACGACCAGCCTGATGAAATTCAAGATGAGGGAGCTGAAGAGTCCGATAAGGAAGAGCCTATAAGACTTCAGGAGGAAAGGTTGCAGAGTACCATAGCCATATTAAAAACATTAAATCCGCCTCCGCTGAGAATCGGCGATTTAGGTTGTGGTTCTGGGGCTCTTATTAAACTACTGGTTTTAGAGCGTTCTTTTGAAGATATAATTGGAATGGATGTATCTTCTCGGGCCTTGCAAATCGCTGAGAAAAAACTAAGGATAACAAAAAGACAGGTATGGCAAAAACCTAAGGTCTCCTTGTTACATGGCTCGTTAGTATATATGGATGCTCGGCTTAAAGAATTGGATACTATCTTGTTGCTGGAAGTAATTGAACATCTAGAGCCGGCAAAAATACCTATTTTGGAGCATAATGTTTTTGAATACTTAAGCCCAAGATATATTTTTGTATCAACCCCTAATTTTGAATATAATCAATTATTCCCGAGTTTCCAGGAACGAAAATATAGGCACGCAGACCATCGCTTTGAGTGGACCAGGAAAGAATTTAAGCAGTGGGCTGAAAGATTAGGCGAAAAATATTCCTATGCAATTGATTATTATAATATTGGTACGCCTGATGAAAAACTGGGAGCGCCGACTCAAATGGCAGTTTTCCGCAAGAAAAGTATTTAAATGTTAGATAATAAAATCTCAATTAGAATACCGGAGTTATCTTTAGTTGTCCTTGTTGGCAGTAGTGGTTCCGGCAAGTCATACTTCTGCCAGAAGCATTTCAAACCGACTCAAATAGTTTCATCTGACTTTTGCCGCGGTATTATTAGTGATGACATTAATAACCAAGGGGTTACGCCGGAAGCCTTTGAATTACTAAACTTCATTATCAGCAAACGGGCTGATTTGAGAAAGTTAACTGTTGTTGATGCCACAAGTTTAAGACATGAAGACCGGGAAAACCTGATAAATTTAGCCCGTAGGCATCATATTTTGCCAGTTGCTATTGTCTTTGACGTTAACGAGAAAACCTGCTGGGCTAGGACTCAGCAACGGCCGGACCGAGACTTTGGCCGACATGTTGTCAGGACTCACAATTTGCTTCTTAAGAAAACAATAAGGAATATAAAGCGCGAAGGATTTACCGGCGGACTTTATATTCTTAATGAAGATGAAATTGATAATGCTGAAATTGTTTTCTCCCCGCTTTTCAACAACAAGAGAAATGAATCAGGGCCATTTGATATTATCGGGGATGTGCATGGTTGTTATGATGAATTAATCGAATTGGTAGAGAAGCTTGGCTATCGTCAGGAAAATGGGCTATATAAACATCCTGATAACAGAAAACTGATTTTTGTTGGTGACCTCACCGACCGTGGCCCAAAGATAATCGAGACGGTTAATTTTGTAATAAATCATTCTATCAATAATCTTGCTTATGTAGTGCGTGGTAATCACGACAAGAAATTCACTAATTATTTACGAGGACAAAATGTTAGGATTGACCATGGATTAGAACAGACCATCGCACAGTTGGAATCACTGCCGGAAGCAGAACGCATCAAATTCAAAGAGCAGTATCAGAAATATGAGAGAAACGTAATTTCACATTATATCTTTGACCAAGGTAATTTAGCTGTTGCTCATGCTGGAATAACCGAATACTTTCAAGGTCGCGGTTCAGCGCAAATCACAGATTTTTGTCTTTATGGGCAAACCACAGGTGAAATTGACGGCTATGGATTGCCGGTTCGCCTTGATTGGAGTGAAAATTATCGCGGTAAAGCCCTTGTTGTTTATGGCCATATCCCAGTTGAGGAAGCAGAATTTGCTAACAATACTATCGATATTGACCAAGGGTGTGTATTCGGTGGCAGACTTACCGCCTTACGCTATCCAGAACGCGAGTTGATTTATGTGGAGGCTAAGGCTCAATACTATACGCCCACTAAAACATTTAGCAAAGAGGCCGATGAAAAAGAGAAATCTAATCTTACTAAGCAACAGCGCTATGACCATTATTTAGATATTACTGAGTTTATTGGAAAGAAATTTATTTCCGTACATGGCAAAGGTATGATTACGGTATTCCCGGAACAAATTGAAGCCGCGATTGAAGTCGTTTCCAGATTCTGCGTGGATCATCGTTGGTTAACTTATATCCCACCGACTATGTCGCCATGTGAAACCTCTCAATTGTCTAACTATTTGGAGTATCCAACTGAGGCTTTTAGTTATTACAAGAAGAGGGGTATTCCGAATGTTATCTGCGAAGAAAAACATATGGGATCGCGTGCGATTTTGATATTATGCAAAGATGAAAAAGCATGCCTCAATCGTTTTGGCTTAGAAGCTATCGGTCAATGCTATACTAGAACCGGCCGCCAGTTTTTCAAAGATAACGAACTTCAACAAAAGTTCTTGCGTCGATTAGTAGAGAGTTTGACTGCTAATAATTGGTGGGAGAAATTTGATACGGATTGGGTTATTATTGACGCTGAAGTTATTCCCTGGAACTTAAAAGCAGGGGAACTTTTGATTAATCAATATGAATTGGTGGCAACCACTGCTAAAAACACGCTTCAAAAAATGTATGAAAACGTATTAAAGGCATCTCAAAGAGGCGTAGCAATAACCGAATTAAAAGATTCGTTAAGCCAACAACTAAAAGACATAAACGCCTATCAAAAAGCTTATCAGAATTATTGTTGGCAGGTCTCTTCGTTGGATGATATAAAAATAGCGCCGTTTCATTTACTTGCCACAGAAAACAGGATATACACTGATAAAAATCATACCTGGCACATGGAGACGTTAGGCGAATTAGCCAGTTTTGACAAGATTTGGAAGAAGACCCCATTCCTGCAAGTAGAAACAATAAATGAATTGTCTTGCCAGCAAGGGATTGATTGGTGGCTCGAAATTACTAATAAAGGTGCGGAAGGCATGGTTATCAAACCATCTGATTTTATTGTTTACTCTAAAGGTAGGTTAGTACAGCCTGCTCTGAAATGTCGTGGAAAAGAATACTTAAGAATAATATATGGCCCAAGTTATGATGCACAAGTTAATTTGGAAAGGTTAAGAAATAGAGGGCTTAGAACCAAGCGCTCCTTAGCAGAAAAAGAATTCGTGCTTGGTATTGAAGGGTTGACACGATTTGTTAGAAATGAACCATTGCGGAGAGTCCATGAATGCGCATTAGGTGTTTTGGCCATGGAAAGTGAAACCACCGACCCAAGACTGTAATGACCAACGGAGTACGGTTCTATCAATTCCAAAAACCATTTCAAGGCATACCTCCCTATACCCTATAGGTATATACCCTACACCTACTAGGGGAATACCCTACTCCCACTAGAGGCATACCCTACTCCCACTATAGGCATACCCTAGACCTACTACCATACTACCCTATACCCCATACTATACCACCCCACACCCTATAGGTTTATATCCTATACCTACTAGGGGACTACCCTAGACCTACTGGGGTATTACCCTATACCTACTGGAGGACTACCCTAGACCTACTGGGGTATTACCCTATACCTACTAGAGGACTACCCTGGACCTACTGGAGTACTACCCTATACCTACTAGAGGGATACCATAGACCTACTATAGTATTACCCTATACCCACTATAGGACTACCCTAGACCTACTAGAGGCATACCCTAGACCTACTACCATATTACCCTACACCGTATAGATATGTATCCTATACCCTATAGGGGGCATAGAGTTATTTGCCCCAAATATCCGTATTTTTCTTAAAGACCCCCTTCATATCGTAAAAGCTACGGGAGATTATCGCAAATCCGGCCGGTCATTATGGCGCATCCGGCCGAGGATTATGGCGCAAACGCACGGAGGTTATGGCGCATCCGCACGGAGATTATGGCAATTCTGGCCGGAGGTTATCGTAAATCCGTCCGGTAGTTATGGCGAATCCGCCGGGAGATTATCGTAAATCTGGCCGGGAGTTATGGCAAATCTGCGCGGAGGTTATGGCGCATCCGCCGGGAGGTTATCGTAAATCCAGCCGGACATTATGGCGCATCCGGCCGGGAGTTATGGCAAATCTGCACGGAGATTATCGTAAATCCGCCGGGAGGTTATGGCGCATCTGGCCGGGGGTTATGGCGAATCTGGCCGGAGGTTATGGCGCATTGTATGGGTGGTTATGGCGAACAGGATGGGGGGTTATGGTGAGGGGGGTGGGGGGACTATCCCCCCTCTTTGTAAGAGGTTGATTTATAAGGGGATAGGAGAGGCGAAAACACGAAAAACGGGCATTTTGGGTCTAAAAATGGGGGTATTTCTAGCTAAATTTCTTCAATGCCAGAGAGATATTTTTCAAGCCCTGTTTCAGGAGATGGGGTTTGGTGCCTGAGGCAATCCGGATATAGCCCGGCGTCCCAAAATATTCGCCCGGAACTACCGAGGTCTGGTAGCGTTGGAACAGGTGTTTCTGGAATTTGAACGAATCCTTGAACGGTAATTTGATGAAACAAACGATGCCGCCGGCCGGCTCAACCCATTTCAAACGCGGCTCGGTGGCTATCCAGTCCTTGATTATCTGGCGCTTATTCCCGACTATCTCTTTAGTGCGTTTTATCAGCGCTCCAATATGACGCATGCAGTATAGCGAAATCATCTGGGCCGGATAGGAGTCAACGGCCGACATATAATCATAGGTCCGGGAGAAGAGATAGGCCAGTTCCGGCGATGCCATAATCCAGCCGGTGCGCATCAGGCCCAGGCCATAGACCTTGGTTAAGCTGGACAGCGTTATGGCCATCGGGCTGGTCTTGCAGAACGGCCGACGTGGCTGGTCCCTCCTGAGGCGGGTCTGTGAGCTAAATTTCTGGTCGTCCCTTTCGACAAACAAGAAATCCTTATAGACCTCGTCACAGGCAATATAGACATGGTGTTTTTCGGCCACCTTGACCAATCCCCTGATAACGGCTTCATCCATCTTTACGCCGGAGGGATTATGCAGGTCGGTCAGGAAGATGAGTTTGGTCTTGCGGGTAATCAGGCGGTCCAACTCAGCCGGGTCCGGTTGCCAGTTATTTTCTATCCGCCTGTGTAAAGGAACTATCTTGGCGCCGAGCGACTGGGCTGAGCGTCTCATCGGCTCGTAGCACGGCGATTCCAGGATAATCTCATCCCCGCTTTTAAGCAGTCCGGCGCAGAGCAGGTAGATAGCCATATTTGCTCCGGCACACATGGCAATATTGGCTACCTTAACATTGTAATATTTAGCCAATTCCTGTTTCAAGGCCAGCGGGCCGTAGCTGTCTCTGGCATTATGATGGCTGTATAGTTCCAGATTCTTCATCTTGAAACCCATCTGGAGCAGTTCCTTGAGTTCCAGAGACGGCATGCCGCTTATCATCAGCGGGTATTTGATTTTTTCCAGGTCCAGCATCTTGACCCATTCGATGTGGTCGACCTTTAACATAGTAAGATAGTAAGTATTCAGTAAACAGTGGTCAGTAGACAGTTAATATAAAAGGATAATACAAATTACGGGAAGAATATCAATAAAAAGAGGAACACGAATAAGACGAACGGGAACGAATTACACGAATAAGAAATAATATTAACCACAAAGAGCACTAAGGTCACAAAGAATTCCCCATATTCACTTTGTGGTCTTTGTGTGCTTTGTGGTGAACGGAGGGGAATTCCTCATTGCGGTCATATCTTTGATGCTTTATCTTTGAGGAATCCCCCCTGATTAATTATTTCTTCTTTTCCAGGTTCATACCGCACTTGGGGCATCGGCCCGGTTCGGCCTGCGGCTCGATACAGCCCATCGGGCAGACATAGAGCGTCTGGGTCTCGCCCTTTTCCTCAACCTTTTCCGGCTTGGGCATCAGGGACAGGCATTTGTCAGACAGTTCGGTTGACTTCTTCATCAGATTGTTTGAGGTCTCAACCATCCCGGCCAGTTTGGCCATATCCGGTTTTTCCCCTTTGAGGGCGCGGTTGCATTCCGCCATCATAGTCAGCGATTTGGACATCATCTCCTGACAATGCGTCATCAAGGGTTTGACATCCTTGGTCTTATCCACTTCCTTGAGGAGCTTATCGGCTTCCTTAATGAGATTCTCCGGTGTCTTAGCCGCCTTACCCTTTCCGGCGCCGTGGTCGCATTTATCACCGCTACCGCATGATTTACCGCTGCCGCTGGCTTTATCGTGGCTGCCGCACGATTCGGCATAGATATAAATGCCTGCGGCCAGCACAGCAAACACCACCAGCCCTCCGGTTAACATCTTCCAATTTCCCATACAATACCTCCTCTGGCGCCGAAGCGCCATGGCGCCCTTATGGCGCCACTTTCTTAATAAAGTTATTAATGACATCCTCGCGAACCCGAATGCTTCTGATGGTCTGGTCCATCAGCGCCGGACGAACTGCTCCGGCAGGATACGCCCAAGAAGACAAATCCGGCCAGCAACACTACCGTCAAGAGTATTCTCATATTTAACGCCATTCCTTTCTTCGCATACTTTAACAAAATGAGATTGCTTCGTCCCTGGCGGGACTACCTCGGGACAGCAGTCCCGTAGGGGCGTCGCTTTGCTCCTCGCAATGACACTTTTTAGGCACCCTCATATATAATGTCACAACGACCTGAAAATATTACAAGATTCTGTGATTTATTGTGAATTCCGATAAGAATAAATTACCTTGGTGCCTTTTGGCGCCATAAGGGCGCCATGGCGCTTCGGCGCCAGTGGCTAATATCTTAGTGCTCTTTCAATTCCGGAATCTGTAGCTTTGATACATCCACCGTTCCTTCTTTCATCTCTCCATACCACTTCCAGAGCAGATAAATAGGCGGATAGACCAGGAGTTCCATAATAAACGAGGTAAACAGCCCGCCCACCATCGGCGCGGCAATACGTTTCATCATATCCGCTCCGGTACCGATTGACCACATTATCGGAATCAGGCCGATAAAGGTGGTGCCGACGGTCATCATCTTGGGCCGGATGCGCTTGACCGCTCCGTAAATCACGGCCTCGTGTAAATCATTGTAGGTCTTCATCGTGCCTTTGCGCACCCGGTCGTAATACGACAGGTCCAGGAACAGGAGCATAAAGACGCCGGTCTCGGCGTCCAGTCCCATCAGGGCTATCATGCCGACCCAGACCGCAATGGAAACGTTGTAATCCAGCAGATACATAAACCAGATTGCGCCGATAAGCGAGAACGGCACGGCCATCAGGACTATGAGCGTCTTGAACGTTGATTTGGTATTCAGATAAAGCAGGATAAAGATAATGAACAGGGTCAGCGGGATAACTATCTTGAGACGCTCCTTGACCCGGAGCATATTTTCATACTGACCGCTCCAGAGCAGGGAATATCCGGTCGGCATTGGAAGTTGCTCTTTGACTATCTTTTTGGCCTCGGTGACATAACTGCCCACGTCCCGGTCCTTGATATCCACATAGACATAGCCGGCCAGAAGCCCGTTCTCGTCCCGAATCATGGCCGGTCCGGTAGTGAATTTGATATCAGCCAGCTCGGCCAGAGGCACCTGCCTGATGACAGGCGGGTTTGCGCCGCCGGACATCTCATCGCCTCCGGAACTAACTGCGCTGGTTGGCACTAAGACCCGTTGCAAGGCCGGCAGGTCATCGCGCAACTCACGGGCATAGCGGACATTGACCGAGTAACGTTCCCGGCCTTCAACCGTGGTGGTAATACCCTCGCCGCCGATGGCGGACATTATGACCATCTCAACTTCCTTGACGCTCAGACCGTAGCGGGCCAGTTGCTCGCGCTTGAGGTCAAAGTCCAGGAAATATCCACCGGTAACCCGTTCGGCATAGACACTGCGCGTGCCCGGGATATCGCGCATAATCGCCTCCAAATGCAGTCCGATTTGCTCTATCTCTTTCAGGTCGGCGCCGTAGATTTTAATCCCGATGGGCGTCCGGACGCCGGTGGTAAGCATATCTATCCGGGCCTTAATCGGCATGGTCCAGGCATTGACCACGCCCGGGAACTGCATCTTGGAGTCCATTTCATTGATGATATCATCCCAGGAAATCCGGTCCGGCCAGATGGACCGGAACGGCCATTGAAGGATGACCGGCAGTCCGGAATACCAGCGCTCCTTTTTGCGCCACTGTTCGCGCGGTTTCAGGACCACGGTGGTCTCCATCATCGAGAACGGGGCCGGGTCGGTCGAGGTCTCGGCCCGTCCGGCCTTGCCGAAGACGCTGACCACTTCCGGGATACTCTTGATAATCTTGTCCTGGACCTGGAGCAGGCGCTGGGCCTCGGTGACCGAGATACCCGGCAGTGTGGTCGGCATATACAGGATACTGCCCTCGTTTAAAGGCGGCATAAATTCAGAACCCAGTTTGAAGTAAACCGGTATGGTGGTCACTATCAATATTAAAGCAGTGGCAATTACGGCCCTGGGATATTTCAGGACGAATTTGCAGAGCGGCTCATAAAACCAGAAGAGCGTTTTGCTGACCGGGTGATTTTCCTCCTTGTAATACTTGCCGACCAGGACCTGATTGGCCGGCCAGGCAAAGACCTTGCCCAGCGCTGACTTGGGTTTGAAATAATCCATTTTCATAAAGAGCAGGCGGATGGCCGGGTCTAAGGTGATGGCCAGCAGAGCGGCAATAGCCATGGTCAGGTTCTTGGTATAGGCCAGGGGCTTGAACAACCGGCCTTCCTGTTCCACCAGGGTGAAGATAGGCATAAAGGCCACGGCAATGACCAGGAGCGAGAAGAATATGGAGGGAGCCACCTCCTGCAATGCCTGGATGCGGATTTTGTGCGGGTCGCCCTGCCGGCCGCCTTCTATCCAGATTTCCAGTTTCTTATAGGCGTTTTCCACCTCTACTATGGCGCCGTCCACAAGCACACCGATAGAAATGGCAATGCCGGAGATGGACATAATATTCGAGGTCAGTCCCATTCCCCACATCGGGATAAAGGCCAGCAAGGCCGCCACCGGGATGGTAATAATAGGCACCAGGGCCGAGGGAATGTGCCATAGGAATAGCAGAATCACCAAACTGACCACAATCATTTCAGCTATCAGTTGGTGCTTCAAAGTGTCAATGGCTTCATGAATCAGTTCCGAGCGGTCGTAGGTAGTGACAATCTCAGCGCCCTTGGGCAGTGATGGTTTGATTTCCTCTATCTTGGCCTTGACGCGTTCTATGACATTCAGGGCGTTCTCGCCGTGGCGCACCACGACAATCCCGCCGACCGTGTCGCCGATGCCGTCCAAATCCGCCACGCCCCGGCGGATGTCCGGGCCGATGACCACATTGGCAACGCTCTTCACCAGGATAGGCGTGCCTTTGTCATCCGCGCCGAGTGAGATATTTTCAATGTCGCTGACTGATTTGATATAACCGCGTCCGCGGACCATATACTCGGCGCCGGAGAATTCCACCAGCCGGCCGCCCACGTCATTGTTGGCATCGCGGATGGCGTCCACCACTTTCATCAGCGGGATGTTGTAGCCGACCAGCGCATTTGGATTGATATTGACCTGATACTGTTTCTGGAATCCGCCCAGCGAGGCCACCTCGGCCACGCCCGGAACGCTCTGGATATAATATTTCAGATACCAGTCCTGGAATGAGCGCAGTTGCGCCAAATCGTTCTGTCCGGTCTTGTCCACTAGGGCATACTGATAGACCCAACCCACGCCGGTGGCATCCGGCCCGATTTCGGTCTTGACGCCTTCAGGCAGACGGGGCAGGATTTTGCTCAGGTACTCCACGGTCCGGGACCTGGCCCAGTAAATATCGGTGCCGTCCTGGAAGATGATATAGACGTAAGAGAATCCGAAGTCCGAGAAACCGCGGATGGCCTTGACCTTGGGCGCGCCGAGCATGGCCGTGACTATCGGATAGGTCACCTGGTCTTCTATTATATCCGGACTCCGGTCCCAGCGGGAATAGACAATCACCTGGGTGTCGGACAGGTCCGGGATGGCATCGAGCGGGATATTCTGGACCGAATATACGGCAAATACCACGGCAATGGCCACAAATATCAGGACCAGAAACTTGTTATTGGCCGAGAAGGCAACGATACTTTTTAGCATCTACTTTTTCTCTTCGCCGTGTTTATGCCCTGTGCCCATACCGGACACGGCGGATTTTATCTTTGATTCAGAGTCAATCAGGAAGTTACCAGAGGTAACCACGGTTTCCCCTTCGGATAACCCATCAATAACTTCGTAGTAATGGTCGAATTTACCGCCCAGTTTTACCTCTCTCGGTTTAAACACCCCATTGCCCTTATCCACGAAGACAATCCGGCGCTTGCCGGAATCCATAACCGCCTCAACGGGAACCGCCAGTTTTACGCTGACCTCTTTTTTCAGCAATACTTCGGCATACATATCCGCCTTGAGTTTATAATCAGGATTAGCCAGTTCAATACGCACCTTGATAGTGCGGGTGGTCGGATTGACATAAGGATAGATATATTTTACCGTACCGGCGAATTTCTCAGCCGGATAAGAAGAGACCGTTACTTCCACGGCATCATCAACATTAATATACGACAGTTCGTATTCATATATTTCCGCTTCAACCCAGATGGTTGAGGTATCAGCAACCTTATAAATCATTTCTCCGGGGGTAATATATTGGCCGAGGTGCAATTCATCGCCGACAATAAAACCCGCGCCGGGTGTGGTAATCCATAGGGTTCTTGACGGCTTCCCCTCCTCGGCTATTTTGTCAATCTGGTCTTCTGAGATATCCCAGAAAACGAGTTTCTGTTTGGTTGCCTCAACCATCTGCCCGGCGCTTTTTATCATCTCAGACGATTTGGCCTCTTCCGCCCTCTTCATCATCTCCAGGGCGGACAGATATTCCTGTTGCGCCACCACCAGTTCTGGGCTGTAGATACTGAATAACGGAGTCCCGACTTCTATAAACTGGCCGGCCAGGGCGCAGCAATCCATTTTATCCACCCAACCGGCAATCTTGGTGTTAATATGATACATCTTTTGCGCATTATACACGATTGTTCCAACGGCCCGAATCGTCCTGGTCAGGGTACGATCGGTAACCTGCTCCTTCCTGACGCCGATGAGTTGTTCCTGCTGGGGCGTGATGGTCACGCTGGCCTGGCCGCTTAGGCCCGCAGACGATTTATCATCCGTCTCTTTCATCGGCACCAGTTTCATATTGCAAATCGGGCAATCGCCCGGTTTATCGGAGATATAGGTCGGATGCATCGGGCAGTGATACATCTGCTTTTTAGCCGCCGGTTCGCTATCGCGGTCACCGCGGTGTTCTGAAGACGCAGGAGAAGCGTGCCCCTTGTGGCTGTCTTTATTTAATAATAAAAAACCAGCACCCACCAATACTCCAAGTATTAAGATAACCGCCACTACATAAATAAAATACCTCATAACCAATCTCCTATTTACTATTAAATAATTTAGATGTTTCCTCAACGCTCTGGCATAGCGCGATAAGCGAGATGTCGGCGAAGACAATCTCTCGCTGGGCATTCACCACAGCCAACTGGGTTTTCAACTCCAATAACTCCCGCCGGGCATTAAACCAACCGGTAAATCCGGTTCTACCAGTCTTAAAAGACGCGTCTATGCTGTTAAGTTTTGTCTCGGCCAGGGGCATCAGATTTTCCCTGATGAGCCGGCTCTGCCTCTGGAGTTCACGCCAGGCGAAAGACTTCTCAGCCAGCACGACCGCCAGGTTAATCTCTTCAGCCGAAAGCATGGCCTGAGCCTGTTTCTGTCCGGCCTGGGCTGAAGCAATTTCCGCGGCTATCTTCTGTCGCCAGATCGGTAGGGTCATACTCACTTCAGGCATCCAGTTTAATTTGTCCTTCTTGGCATCGGTTCCTAACCCAACGCTCCAATCGGGATTCTTTTCCTTATAAGAACGCTCTACCATAACCTGTGCCTGCCTGACTTCGGCAGACAGCGCCTTAAGATGAAGGTTATGTTTCAACAACTCATTTAACAAGTCCGTCTCAGGCGGCAGGATATGCTCGATCAATGCATCGCTTGGCATCGGCGGCTGAGATTCATTAGAAGCGACACCCAACGCCTTACGCCACCTGGCCATTAACGGTTTGAGGGAATCCTCTAAATTAACCAGTTCGTTAGACAGGCGGCTCTGCTCCGACTGGACCATGACAAGTTCTTCGGTCATACCAAACCCGGTCTCAAAGTTCGCCCGGATTGATTTCTCCTGCATCTTAATCAGGAAAACAATCTCTTTAACCAGCCGTATTTTTTCCTGCAGCAAGTAATATTCATAATAAACCTGTTTTACATTGAAGATTGTTTCAAGCAACTGGTGTTCAAACAAGTATCGTTTCTTCCGCGCCTCGGCAGAGAACGCCTCGGCCTCTAGGGCCAACTTACCCTTCGCCGGTATTTCCTGCATAAACCCGACCAGGAATTTCTCCACCGAAGACATTATTTCCGCACTAAATGTCAATTTTGGGTCAGGCAGGGATTGTGCGACCATTATTTCCTCAACCGCCTTTTTCCAGTCGTAGAAAACGGCTTCGGCTTCTGGATTATTCAGGACGGCATAAGTGATAAAATCCGCCAGCGGAGAATCAGGTTTAAGGACAGGCAATGGCGGTTTCTTGTCAGCCGGCCGGTATTTAGCTTCAACCGCGGACAGGGATTCGCGGCCTATCGGCGCCGGACCGGAACAGCCGAATAAAACGATTGAGAGTATAATAAATACGGATATTTTATATATCATAATTTATATGCTACTTATGGCCGCATTTGCAGTCACCTCCCATAGTATCTATATTCTTCAACAGATTGGCCAGAGTCTGTTTATCCAATTCGGAAATAACGCCAATCAAGCAATTAGGCAACCGTTTCATGGCTACATTAAACTTACCTGTCTTATCGGTCCAGACAGGACTGGGGTAAGAGCCATAAACAGATTCAGCTCTACTCAAACCGCCTGACGATTCAAATAAAAGAAACGTTACCGGAGTAGTATTGTACCTGGCATAAATAGCGGCACAAGGACATCCAGCCATTGACTTACTATTGCCGCCTTCTAACCGGAGTTCTTTATTATTCTTAAGCAATGAGCAGCAACATTCATTATCGGAGAGCAGATTCTCAATGCGGAATTGGGCGTTCAATGCGCCGGTCAGGTCTGTACCGGTGATTGGTTTAATATCACCCTGTATGAATGACTGGTGCTCCTGTTCCATAGCAGAAAGCCAATTGGCAGGAATGCCAGCCGGCGCCAGAAAGATGTAGATAACTACCGCCAAAAGGATAACAGCCGCAGCGGCGGTAGAGACGAAATATCCAATCCGCTGCCAGACCAGGCGCTTTTCTAATTCGTAGTTTAATAACTCCTGGGTATGCTGCCAGATGGCATCGTCAGAGGCGCTATTCTTGCTTATAATAGCGGCGACCTTGTAGTCAAGTGCCTCTTCTAGAGCGCTATCAGACATATTTGAGTTCTCGGGCATATTCATATAATTTCTCTTTTAGTTTTGTCCTGGCCCGGGCTAAATAGCCCATCACACTGCCTATAGGCATATCCAAAATCTTGCCAATCTCCTCATAGGAGAATTCACCAACTGAACGAAGCAGGAATACCTGGCGTTCATTATCTGGCAGAGCCACCACCGATTCTTTTACCTTATCCTCCATTGTATCAAGCACTTCTACTAAAGAATCAACAGATAGTGTCATCTCCGGCGCCACTGTTTTCTCACCTGCCCCGGAGGAGTCTTTTAGTTCCTTGGTTTTCTTATGGGCCCGGTTCAGGTTACGCACCACATAATTGGCGATGTGGAACATCCAGACCCGGAACCACTTCTCATCTCCGGAAAACGCTGCAAACTTCTTCCAACCCTCCAGGGCCGTATTCTGGAAGGCGTCTTCCAATTGCTCCTTATTCCAGAGTATATACCTGATATAATTAAGCAGTGGCTTGCGGCAGCCATTCAGCCGGTCTATAAACTCCCTGTGCTTTTGTCTATCCATGTATATAATGTTACAAACACCTGAAAATATTACAACCTTTTAGCAAATCCATTTAATTGTCATAACCGGGAACAGAATAATTGCATTTTTTGCTTGACATTACCGTAAAAGCATCTATAAATATATCAAATATTCAATGGAATAGAGAGGGCTGAATGGATTTTCGCCTGACCGAAGAACAAAAGATGCTCCAGCAGACTATCAGAGAGTTTGCTGAAAGTGAAATCAAACCACTGGCCGCCGAATCAGACCACACTGGTAAATTCCCCATAGAGACCGTAAAAAAATTAGCCGAACTTGGATTTATGGGCATTCCCTTTCCGGAAAAATACGGAGGAGCCGGGCTGGATTACGTCTCTTATGCGGTGGCCGTTGAAGAAATCTCAGCCGCCTGCGCTTCAACCGGAGTAATTGTCTCGGCACATACCTCGCTGGGCTGCGATCCGATATATTCGGCCGGCACCGAAGAGCAGAAACAGAAATTCCTGACTCCCCTGGCTAAAGGCACCAATATCGGATGCCTGGGCCTGACTGAGCCATCCGCCGGCTCTGATGCGGCCAATATCAAAACCAACGCGGTTTTAGACGGCAATAACTGGATTATCAATGGCACGAAATTATTCATCACCAACGCAGCCCAGGCCGATATTGCCGTAATAACCGCCATAACCGATAAATCACAGGGACATAAAGGCATCTCCACCTTCATCGTGGAAAAAGGCACACCCGGATTCAAGGTCGGCAAGGTGGAAGATAAACTGGGCATTAAGGCATCATCTACGGCTGAACTCATCTTTGAAGACTGCCGGATCCCCAAGGAAAATCTGCTGGGGCCATTAGGCGGCGGATTTAAGATTGCCCTGCAGACATTAGACGGTGGCCGGATCGGCATTGCGGCCCAGGCCGTGGGCATTGCCCGGGCGGCGCTTGAAGCATCGGTTAAATATTCCAAGGAACGCACCCAGTTTAATCAGCCCATTTCCAATTTCCAGGCCATCCAGTGGATGCTGGCGGATATGGCCACCCAGACAGATGCGGCGCGGCTCCTAACCCTGCGGGCCGCCTGGCTTAAGGATACCAAGGAACGGTTCTCACAGCAATCAGCCATGGCCAAACTGTTTGCCTCAGAAGTAGCCACTGACGCGGCGCACAAGGCCATCCAGATTTACGGCGGATACGGATACACCAAGGATTACCCGGTGGAGCGCTTCTATCGCGATGCCCGGATTACCGAGATTTACGAAGGAACATCGGAGATACAGAGATTAGTTATTGCCAGTAATTTACTGAAAAGCTGAACAACTAAAGAACCATAAAACGGATAACTAGTATTTTGTTTTATAGTCCTTTAGTTCTTAAATTATAGAGAGTGAGGGGTAATATGGGCCTATGCATTTATCTCAACGGCAAGTTCTATACCAAACGCGAAGAAGCAACGGTCTCGGTCTATGACCACGGATTCCTTTATGGCGACGGCGTATTTGAGGGCATCCGGGTTTATAACGGCAAGGTCTTCAAACTCCACGATCATATCAAGCGGCTCTACCAATCCGCCATTTCCATAATGCTTAAGATTCCGTTTTCCCAGGAAAAGATGGAACAACTGGTGATAGAAACCTGCCGCAAGACCGGACTTAAGGACATTTATATCCGACTGGTAGTATCGCGTGGCGCCGGTGATTTAGGGCTTGACCCGCGCAAGTGTTCCGAGCCGACTATCGTTATTATGGCGGACAAGATTGCCCTTTATCCGCCCGAGAAATACCAGGCCGGCATTAAGGTCATCTCTTCAGCCACCAGGCGTAACCGCCCGGATACGCTTAATTCCCAGATTAAATCATTGAACTATCTCAACAATATCCTGGCCAAGTTAGAAACATTTACCTATGGGGCAGACGAAGCCATTATGCTTAATGACGAAGGCTATGTCTCTGAAGCCACGGCCGATAATGTCTTTATCGTCAAGAACTCCCATAAATTATACACCCCGCCGGCATATCTGGGCATACTGGAAGGTATTACCAGGGGATGTGTCATTGAGATTGCCAAGAAGATGGATTATCAAGTGATTGAAGAACCCTTCACGGTACACGACATTTATACATCCGAGGAATGCTTCCTAACTGGATCCGGAGCAGAACTGATTCCAGTAATAGAAATAGACGATCGTCCGATAGGCGATGGCAAACCCGGTAAGCACTTTAAGAAATTACTGGATGCCTACCAAAAGTTAACCCATAACGAAGGTGTGCCGATCGGGTAATGATTAATTACTTCTTTAGATTCTTGAGAATCTCAGGTAGTTTATTGAGAATTGCCTGTTCCTTAAGATGTTCGCGATAGGGCCGGGCCGGAAACCCGGCTACCATCGTGTTGGACGGAATATCCTTTAGCACACCGGATTTGGCGCCGACCTTAACATTATCTCCGATAGTCACGTGGCCATCCACCCCGCTGTGACCAGCCAATATCACATTCTTGCCGATTTTAGCAGATCCACCGATGACCGTGCCGGCAATAATAAGAGTGTTTTCACCGACCTCCACATTATGGGCGATATGAACAAGATTGTCAGTCTTGACATTTTTCCTGATGATGGTTGAGCCGAACCTAGCCCGGTCAACCGTACAGTTGGCACCTAATTCCACATCGTCTTCAATTACTACGTTACCTCTTTGCGGTAATTTTACTCTCTCGCCTTTTTCCAAGGTAAAACCGAATCCATCAGACCCGACAACTGTTCCGCTATGAATTATTATATTATCACCCAGTATACAATTTTCCCTGATTACCGCATTGGGATAAATTAGGCAGTTTCTCCCGATTTTAACCGAGTGACCAATATAGACATTAGAATAAACAACAGTTTTTTCTCCGACCACAGCACCATTTTCAATAACTGTGAATGCACCAACTGAAACACCTTTGCCTAATTTTACGCCTTTAGCAATAACTGATTTAGGATGAACGCCTTTGGGGGCAGTATCCGTGGGGGGATTGAGACAGTCCACAACCCGGCTGAATGCCAAGTCGGGGTTATCAACCAGAATCACTGCTATGCTTGACGGGGTCTCCTTTAATGCCTGCATCATTACAATAGCTGATGCTTTAGTGCTTTTGAGGAGCGGCAGGTATTTCCGGTTGGTCAGGAAGGTGATATCGCCTTCTTTTGCCAGGTCAATGGTAGCGTAATTTTTGATGGCAACATCCTTACGGCCAGAGACTATTCGGCCTTTAAGTAATTTAGCAATTGCTTCAGCAGTAGGAAATGAGGATCGTTTCATAATATGCATGGAACCTTCGGAGATTTTAGCAAAAGACACCCGTTACCTGTTTTATTTATTCAGTATCTTAATAACATCCTCAGTGATGTCGGTTTCCTTGGGCGCATAAAGAATAGTCCTGATATTTATTTGAACGCTAAAATCTTCCCCTTGAGGTATCGCAGAAAGTGCCGGGTCTGACTTAAAAATAAAAGTATAACCATTATCAACAGCATACTTGCTTATAACATCCCGGATATCTTTATACATTTTAACGGCATGCTCATTAAACCTGTTCCTGATATACTCATTCCAGGCTTTCGTTTTATACTCATAACGCGCCTGCTCCTTGGCTAATTCCTCACTTTTTTCTCGATACAATTCGCTACCCAGCGACAATACTTCTATTTCCTCTCGCAACTTCTTTATGTTCATTAATATTTCTTTTCTAAGCAAATCCTCTTTCTTCCTCTCGCTCTCCAGAATTTTCTCGAATTCTTTGAACTTACCGTATTTATCAAAAACCTCGGCTAAATTAACCACACCAACCTTGAACGGAAATGAACCAATATTCGAACTGGGTTTTACTTCAGTCCCTGGTGTATCAGCCGAAGACGGTTTTACGTCATTTGGCATAACCTGTTCGGAGTCCACCGGCTTGGGCGGAGGCGTTGTTTCATCCTGCGCGATTATAGCTGAATAACAGCCAATCATACCGATTATGACAATTCCGATAATAATACCTGCGATCTTCATAAACATTCTCCTTTTCGAACCTGTTACTCCATACCGATATCTATCGGAATAGAATCTCTCTAAGGTTCTCATTTGGGCACTCTATAATATCCGTATTATAATTACAAGTTTTAGAATCCGAAACCAAGATTCATCTGGACACGCTGAACTTCGTCATCCAGCTGTTGTTTAATAGGATAGGCGATATCCAACGAAATCGGTATCATTCCTATCTGGAATCTCAAGCCGTAGCCAAAAGATGTTCTAGTGGTATTCCAGTTAAGTTCACCCCAGGTATTGACGACGTTAGCCGCATCGTAGAATACGCCAAATCTCATAACTTCCATCGTAGTACCAGCCATTTCCTCGGTATACAAAGGATAAGACAATTCACTATTAAATATCCCCATGATTTTACCACCCACCGGCACGCCATCCTGTTTTGGGCTAATCGTCCGGTATCTAAAACCCCGGGCACTCTTAAATCCACCACCGTAGAATTTTTCAAAGAAAGGCGTAACGTCCGTATCGCCAAATCGCTCCACCTGACCTAACTTAGAATTAATACTAAGGACAATTGGTTTGCCATCCCAATCAAATAAAGTATTATATTTATCAGCCGTGAGAATTGTTTTAGTAAAATCAAAATCACCGCCCAGAAAACCACCAGCATATTCTTCTGACAGATGCACTCTGTAACCGCCACTGGGAAAATACCGACGATTACGGGTATCATTACCGATAAAATAAGTAATGCTTTGCTGGGTATTACTGCCTTCTAAATCCTGAATTGACTGCGGCGCATCCGATTCCACATTGCTAATATCTATCTGTTCAGTACGCGGTCCGGCGCCTATCTGCCAGGTTTTCCAAAAACGCCTAGCCAGGGTAAAATCAATGCTGTCCCGGTCTTCACTATAATCAATCCAATCACGTTCAAATCCGGAAACGTTAAAATCAAATTCTAGTTGTTTATCAAAAACATAAGGTTCTGTAAAAGATAGTCCATATTGCGAGGTTGAGATGCCCGGCTGCCAGGTAAGCCTAAGCCGCTGACCTCCCCCAGCAAATGATTTTCCCGTGAAAAATCCTCCGAAACTTTCGGGAGGATTAGCCAGATCAAAATTTATCTGATCATATTGGATAATACCGCTAAAACCGTAATTGGAGCTGTAGCCACCTCCAAAATTCATCATTCCGGTGGTAGTCTCGTCAACTTTAAGTAAAATATTCTTTAACTGCGCTGAACTCCCTTCTTCTATATCAAAATCCATATCCTTAAAATAACGAGTGCTGCCAACGCGATCCAAACTATCCCTGATTAAACTATAATCCATTAAATCGCCAGGAGCAATTGCCATTTCGCGCCGGATGACTTTGTCCTTGGTTTTATCATTGCCCGTAATTTTTATTTTTTCCAAATAACTGGGTTTGCCTTCTATAACTTCATATGTCAGATCTACAATTGCCGTTTTTGCCGGGAAGTGAGTCTTTATCTCCACATTGCAATCAATATAACCCAATTTACCATAGAGAGTCTTAATGGCATTACTATCCTTGAGAATAGCTTCCATTTCATATATAGAATTCTCTTTCACCGTGGTTTTAGTAAGAATATCAGCGGTGTTTATTATCTTATTGTCAGCAATGGTAAACTTACCCACCTTGTAGCGTTCCCCTTCGTCAATATGAATGGCTATATTAACCCTATTCTTTTTAGCATTAAAAATAACATCTTCAATAAAGACGTTGACATCCAGCCAACCATTATCACGGTAGAATTTCTTGAGCCGCTCCACATCTAAAACAAGCTCTTTCTCCTGGTAATAGGTGGCATTATCCTGTTTTATTGCATTATAAAGCGGGTGCTCATAAAATATCTCATAAAAGACGTTATATGCCTTCCCCCAAAAATATTTAGGTGGTTCGTAAGGAAACGACTTATTCCCGTTAAAAACAATATCGCTTATCTTAACTTTAGGTCCTTCACGAACCGTATAAGTAAGTATCTTGCCTTTAATTCCGGTATCCACACGATAGGTTATGTCAACAAAGTAGTAGCCCTTTTCCAAATATTTATCCGTCAGCGCCTTGATATCTGCCTTCGCCAAGAAGATATTTAATGCCGAATTATCCTTAATTTTAAGAACTTCTTTTAATAAATTCAGGGAAAATTCATCTACTCCCTCAAATTTAACTTCCAGAATCATTATAGATTCTTCCACTGTAAGGATAATCTTTACTTTAGTCCCAGAGTCCACATCTTCCACCTTCCAATCAATCTTGATAAAAAGATCACTATCATAAAGCCGACGAACATCCTCCTCAAGGACTGCCTGGGAAAAAGCCCCACCCTTTTTGGACTGTAGTTTACTTAATACATTCTGAAGATTAACTTGTTGCAATCCAACAATTTCTATAGAGTCAATAACTGACGCTTTTTTAGCTTCTTTAGCTGGAGACTGGAAATCTGTCTTAGGTGCTGAAGTGTTTTTAGACGATTCAGCAGGATTTTGGGCATATAATATGACGCCACATAATAAAATCAGGCAACCAAACACAATCTTATTATAAACCAGCTTGTTCATCATAGATCTTCTTCCATCATCTGAACTTCTTCTTGAGTGAGGTCCTCAAAGCGATAGAATTCCTTTAAGAATGCAACAGGGACATTCTCGCCGGATGGACCATTTCTTTGCTTGCCGATATTAATATCACATTTATTTTTAGTTGTTTCATCATCCGGGTTATACATTTCGTCACGGTAAAGAAGGAAAACAACATCCGCATCCTGTTCAATGGCGCCAGATTCACGTAAGTCTGAAAGTCGAGGTCGGGGGTGTTTAGTAGAAGTAGGCCGCCTCTCTGGTTCCCGGCTTAATTGGGCCATTGCAACTACTGGTATTTCAAGTTCTTTGGCTAATCCTTTAAGAGATGATGAAATATAGGCTATCTCTCTTTCACGGTTATCAGCATCTTCCCATCTCATCAATTGCAAATAATCAACAATAATTAATTGAATGTCATGCTGGCTCTTCAGGCGTCTAGAACGGTTTCTCAACTCGAAGACCGAAAGCCCTGAAGTATCATCAATAAAAATTGGTGAATCTTCTAAAACGCCACAGACATCAAGAATGTGACGACGCTCTTCTTCGGAAAGCATTCCACTCCTCAATTTAGTACTGTTAATCCTTGCCGTGGAACAGAGAAGATTTTTGACTATCTGCTCGGATGTAACCTCAAGGGTATATAGAACCACTGGTTTTTTGCCCCTCATTGCAATATCATCAAGAAGACGTAGTGCAAAACTGGATTTACCGCTCCCTGGCCTACCGGCCACAATAACAAGTTGAGAAGGATGCAAGCCACCAGTCAAATCATCTAATCTAGTCAATCCAGTAGTTAACCCGGTAACTCTTTCAGCCTTATCCCTAATTTGACTGAAAACATTCTTAACAATCTGCTTGATATTAACCACCTCGGATTTGTCTTTTTCCTGCGCAAGTTCAAAAATGTTTTTCTGGGCATCTTCCAGTAGTTTTTCCGACTCTACTTCTCCACGGCTGCTTCTTTGCAGAATATTATTGGAAAGGTTTATCAATTCTCTTAGGATGTATTTTTCCCTGATAATCTCGGCATAAAATGTAGCATTACTGGATGTCGGAACCGATTCCAAAATGGTAACAATGTTTTCAATTCCGCCAGCCCGGTCAAGATTCCCCTTCTTTAGAAGCTCATCCTTAAGAATAACTACATCAAAAGAACGCCTCTGGTCATACAATTCCACCATCGTATCAAATATTAACTTGTGAGGCAAGTGGTAAAAATGACTGGATTTGATTATCTCGGACACGTCACCCAACTGATTATTATCAAGAATCAGCGAACCGAGCAGGGCACTTTCGGCATTTAAATCATATGGATATTGAAAATCACCAACCGTTGTTACTTTGGCACTGTGAATGGTTTCTGTCGCCATAATTTTATTATTTCTCTTAGAGCCACCGGCTATAACCATCTATTCTCTAAGACTCAGCACGAGGTGTCTTTGCTTCCGCTTCCTCTACGACCCATAAGCGACAGGTGGCTGAAATTTCAGGATGAGGCTCTATCTTAATACGGTAAACACCCAATTCTTTTATCGGCGTTTCCATTTTTATCATCTCATCTTTAATGCCAGTGATATTCTCTTTAGCCAAAGCATCAATAATTACCTGGGGTGAAACAGAACCAAACAGAACGCCCTCTTCATTTGCCTTTACTTCAATTGTACAAGAAGCGTTTTCTATCTTTACGGCCAGCTCTTTAAGATTACTCACCATTTCAACCTCGGACCGAACCAGGCGTTTCTTTTCTCTTTCCAATTCTAAAAGGTTTTCTTTGGTCGACAGGAACGCCAGTTTTTGAGGAAAAAGATAATTACGGGCATAGCCCTTTCTGACCTTAACTACTTCACCACGATTACCCAGGGTCTTAACATCTTTTCTTAGCAATACTTCTATTACAGCACTCATCTATCTACTCCCTATCTCATTCCCGGATATGGTATCAAAGCCATATACCGGGCTAATTTAATGGCATTTTCCACCTTCCGCTGGTGTTTAATACAGTTACTGTTGCGTCTGCGGGTTGTTATTTTACCCTGCTGATTATGAAACTTTTGCAGGGCTTGCGTGTCCTTGTAATCTATTAACTTATTTTTATCCTTACAAAAACGACATTTACCCATTTTCTTAAAACTCTGCTTCGGCCTTCTACTCTTAAACTTCCCTTTTAATTCTTTCTTCATCATTCTCATCTTTTTTCCTATCTAATATATTTTAACGGTTAGCACGGTATAAATAAGCGTAATTTTGGCGTCTATAAGCGCCGGCTAATATTAAAAAGGGATATCATCGTCAGTTCCAGCGTCAGGCAATTCATCCGGAGACGCTTCTTTTGAAGACATTTCTTCCCTTACTGTCTCCTCACCACCCATACCATCGTTCTTTGGCTTAGCTCCGATAAATTTAACCTGGTTAGCCACCACTTTCATTTTAGAGTGCTTCTGCCCATCTTTTTCCCATCGGTCTAATTGCAATCTGCCCTCAATAAATACAGGTCGACCCTTCTTAAGAAAGGTCGCACAATTCTCAGCTTGCTTTTTCCAAACCACGATATCTATAAACAAAGGGTCTTCCTTACGCTCTCCGCTGGAAGTAAGATACGAATTATTTACGGCCAGCCCTAACTTGCAAACAGCCGCTCCTTGTGGCGTGTAGCTCAATTCTGGGTCACGTGTTAAATTACCCATCAACAAAACTTTGTTGAAATATGCCATCGGTTTCTCCTTATTTTATTTCTTGGTTTCGGCGGTTATAGCGCTGGCCGACGCCACTGGCTCTTTACAACTACTCAGCATCTTTTCCTTCATTGACGGCTCTATAAATAAAATTAACGACCTGACAATAACGGTTGATAAATCACATTCATTCCTGATTTTTGAGATATTCTCCGGCTCGGTCTCAAAATATGAAAGATAATAAGTACCGCGCCGGTGTCCTTTTATCTTATAAGCCAGATTCTTATCAGCCCATTTCATCTCTTTAAGTATTTTTGCGTTATACTTGTCCAACATGTTATGGATATATTCGGGCATTTTGCCGTCCTTGCTAGCTGTTGACGGATCAACAAGAAACATCGCCTCATAGGTTTTCATCATAATTCTCTCCAATCAATTATATTTGTTCATACTTTTTTCAATGCCGTTTTGTATATAAAACACTATTGCTTCAACAGCGCTATTTAAAGCCTGCTTTATTTCCTTTTCCTCTGTCACTGTAAACTTATCCAACACGAAATTCATTGGGTCAACACCATCCGGCAACCCAATACCAACCCGTAGCCGGTGGAATTTATTATCGCCCAGTTGCCCGATAATTGACTGCAATCCTTTGTGGCCACCACTGGAACCTTCACGCCTGAACCTAACGGTTCCTATCGGCAGGTTATAGTCATCTAAAACTACCAATAAACCATCTATCGGCTCTGAAAAATTCTGTGCTATAACAGCCGCAGCCGTCCCAGAATTATTCATATAGGTCTGCGGCTTTACCAACAGAACCTTTTCATTTGAGACCGTTCCCTTACTCACCAACGACCGATACTCCTCTTTCAGCCGAAAAGTTTTGGTTATCCCTGCATACCATTCGGAACAAGCCAATTTGTCAATAACCATAAACCCGACATTGTGTCGAGTCAATTCATATTTCTTGCCCGGATTACCCAATCCTATAATAATTAACACGAGTTATTTCTTATGTTCCTTAGATTCCTTGGGCGTTGCGGCTTTGGCATCCTGTTTGGCAGCCGGAGCCTTAGCGCCCGCTTCACCTTCAACTTCTTCAACCGGTTTCTTTGCGGTAATCACTTCCGGTTCTGCTGGAGCGCCTTCAGCCGGTGTCGGCGGTGCAACCTCTTCCACCTTCGGCAGGTGCACACCAGCCACCGCCACCTCCGGCACAACCGTGGTAGTAACGCCCTTAGGCAATATCAAATCTTTAACCCTAATCAAGCCATTTAATTCAAGATTGCCAACATCCACCTCAATTTTCTCGGGAATAGCCGTAGGCAGGCATTTAACACTTATTGATTTAAGTGTATGTTCCAGCACACCGCCTTCCTTAACACCTTTAGGAACACCCTTGAGAACAATTTCTATCTGAACCGTAATGAATTCGTCCATAGCCACACGGGCAAAATCAATATGCGTAATATACTCTTCGGCTGCATTGTATTTGAGTTCCTTCACCAGAACCTTCTCGGTTTTATTCGGCAATACCAAATCAACAAGCCGCGCAGTATGCCCAAGCAGTTTTAACGCTTCTTTTTTATTCACCACTAACGCCTGGTTGACATCCTTGCCTCCGTATATAACGGCCGGAACCAAACTCTGAAGACGCATTCTGCGGCATTCCTTGGTGCCCTTCTTTTCTCTTAATTCCGCCTTCACTGAAATCGTTTCCATAGAATCATTTTTCTCCTAATCTATCATATAAATAGCGAGCTCACCGATTCGCTGTTATGGATTCGCCTGATGGTTTCACCCAGCAAGTCAGACACGGATAACACCTTTATAAACGGTCTTACTTTAGACGGGCTTAAAGGTATCGTATCAGTAATAATCACCTCTTTAAATTTCGCCTTGGCTAATTTATCCAAGGCATTGCCGCTCAGAACCGCATGAGAGGCGCAAACATAAGCGTTCTTAGCGCCTTTGGTTCTTAAAACCTCAGCTGCCTCGCTGATGGTCGTGGCTGTCGATATCATATCATCAACCAGCAGAACATTCTTGCCCGCCACATCGCCGATAATATGCATTACCTCAGTTTGTTTGGAACCGATACGCCTCTTATCAACAATAGCCAGTTCGGCATTTAACTTCTTGGCATACGACCGCGCCATCTTGATGCCGCCCACATCAGGCGAAACCACCGTCAGGTTTGGTATATTCAGCCGTTGAAGATAATCTATCATTACCGGCGCGGCATAAAGATGGTCCAGCTGGATATCAAAAAACGCCTGTATCTGCGCGGCGTGTAAATCTATAGTCAGCACCCGGTCAACCCCGGCCTTGGTAATCATATTGGCCACCAACTTGGCGGTAATGGGCACACGGCCTTCGGCCTTGCGGTCCTGCCGGGCATAACCAAAATAAGGCAATACCGCAGTCACCCGTTCAGCCGAGGCGCGTTTCAGGCAATCTATGATAATCAGGAGCTCCATCAGATTATCATTACTCGGCGTGCAGGTCGACTGAATCACGAACACATCAGCCCCGCGCACGTCGTCATTAACCTTAACCTCTATTTCGCCGTCCGGGAAGGTGCCGATATGGATATCGCCTACCTTGACACCTAATTTAGCGCAAACCTTGCGGCTTAAGGCAGCGCTGGCCCTGCCGCTGAAAACCTGTAATCGATTTCTTAAGCCCATCATTTTAGGTTTCTCCTTATTTTCCGCCAGAGGCGGATCCGTCTTTGGAGGACAATACTTGAGCCGGTATGCCCACCACGGTCTCATTATTTCCTACGTTCTTGCCTCTGGTCACGACCGCCCCGGCGCCGGTTTTAGAGTTCTTGCCCATCTTTACCGGGGCCACCAGAATAGTCCCGCTGCCGGTCGAGGCGCCGTCCTCGATAATTGTCTGCTCTTTGCTAATACCATCATAATTGGCCGTAATGGTACCGGCTCCGATATTGACATTATCACCGATAACGGCATCGCCCAAATAACTCAGGTGTTTGGCTTTAGAATGCCGGCCCAGCCGGGTTTTCTTGGCTTCGGTAAAATTACCCACCTCAGCCCGATCCTCCAGAACCGTCCCGCCCCTTAAATGGCTGAACGGTCCGACCTCGCATCCTGAGCCAATCACCACATTAGAATGTATCACAGTAAAAGGATACACTATTGTATCCCTACCAATCGTTACTCCTTCCTCAATATAGGTATTTTCCGGAGCAACAACCGTTACGCCTCCTCTGATAAAATCGTTTATTATCCGCCGGCGCATTATGGCACCGGCCGTATTTAATTCCTCAATTGTATTTACGCCCAAACATTCAGCCGGGTTACTCGCCCGAAACCCATCTATCTTCTTACCTTCCTTGGCCAAGATATCTATTACCTTGGTCAGGTAATACTCGCCGTTGGCTGTATTGGGCATCACCTTATCCAAAGCCCGAAAAACATCCGGGCTAAAGATATAGGTTCCGGAATTTATCTCCTTTATCCTCTTTTCTTTCTCGCCGGCTTCTTTTGCCTCTATAATGCCTTTAACATTCCCTTTTTTATCTCGCACCATCCGCCCATAAGCCGCCGGGTTATCTAACTCGCAAGTAAGAATTGTAGCCGCTGTCTTAGGCGAATCCTGATGTGCCTGAATGAGCTCCCTCAACAATCCGGCACTCAATAATGGTGTATCGCCGCAGAGCACCAGAATCAATCCATCAAACGATTCTAAAAAGGACCGTGTCCTGCCTAAAGCATCGCCTGAGCCATTCAATTGATCCTGGTCAACCCACTGGATATTCTCACCCTTAAAGGCATCCTTTACCTTATCCCGTTCATGGCCTACAACGACATATGTCTTTTCTACACCGCTTAATTCATTGAGCGTTTTAAGCATGTAATAAAGCAACGGCTGGCCGCATATTTCCTGAAGCACTTTGGGGCGGTCCGAACCCATCCGCGTCCCCTTGCCAGCGGCCAAGACCACAGCAGCAACCCTAATCTTACCTTTCTTCATTTATACCATCCCGGGTTATATCCGCAAAATGTTATTTGTGATCATCAACCGGAGGCGTATGTTCCGGCGCGGTATTCTCAGCACCAATAAACTTCTCCAGTTCCTCTATGGCTACATCCACGCCATCCTTCTGGGCTTTTAACTGCTTCAGGAGGATTCCAACCGATGCCTGAAGATTCTGGCTGAGCTTCACCATCGTCTCTTCCTTGATGGCGGCCAGGTCTTTAAGGGCGACCTTGATATCTTCCAGCCGCTTCTCTATCTCTTTCATCATCTTCTGTTCCCGGTCATACATCTGGATATCCACGTAACTCTTCAGAGCATAACTTGATTCTATATTGGCAATGCGTTTGGATGATTCCATCTCAAACTTGCCGATAGAATCCTTCACCTGCTTGGACAATTCCGCGGTGGTCTCTTCTTTGCTCTTCTTGACTTCCTCAAGAACGAAACCTTTGGAGGCGCAGCCGATAAACATGCTGCCACCCAATAAAAGTGCGCTGCCCATTACTAACAACTTCCTCATATCTCCCCCTCCATTAGTGGCTGTTAGTCATCTGCCCGCATGGGCGGATGGCGTTATAGCCACTTATGTCCCGATGAATATCGGGACTACATTATTATCTATTTCTTTTCTCTTATTTCTTCAACAAGAGCGGTTAATTTCACTTCTTTCTCTATTCCGGTCGCCATCTCTTTAAGTTTAACTACATCTCTGGACAGTTCGTCCGGTCCGAGCACCGCCACAAACCGCGCCTTAAGTTTATCCGCGTTCCTGAACTGGGCCTTGACGCTCTTGGCCTCGTAATCCATATCAGCGCTGATTGATTCATTCCGCAGCTGTCTAACCACCTGAAACGCCTGCGCACCCAAAGTCGGGTCCGTGGTCACGACATACACTGCCAGCGCCGATTGGCCAATCTCCTTTTTAACAACATTCTTCAGGACTTCAATTACCCGCTCCAAGCCGATGCCAAACCCAACGGCCGGAGTGGCCGGACCGCCCATTTCGGCAATCAGGTTGTCGTACCGGCCGCCGCCACAGAGCGTATCCTGGGCGCCCAACCCGGAGTGGGTTATCTCGAAAACCGTCCGGGTATAATAATCAAACCCCCGGACCAGATGATTGTTCAAGCTATAGCTTATCTTGCTATCATCCAGCCCTTTTCGGACCGCCTCAAAATGCCCCTTGCAACCCGGACAGAGGTATTTCTCTAAAGGCTCAATTTGAGACCCAATTTCATAACATTTCCTGTTCTTGCAGTCAAGAATTCTCAGGATATTTTTGCTAAATCTGCGCTGGCAGTCCCCGCACAAATCAGCCGTTGATTTGGACAAACTATCCCTGAGCGCCTCGCTATATGTCTCGCGGCATTCAGGGCAGCCGATAGAATTTATGCTCAACCGGTAATCCTTGATGCCCAGCGCCTCAAAGAATCTCAGCGCCAGGTCAATCACCTCAACGTCCAGCAAGGGATGGTCGGAACCCAGCGCCTCAACGCCGACTGAATGAAACTCACGTAAGCGGCCTTTCTGTGGACGCTCATATCTGAACAAGGACCCCAGATAATAAAACTTTTGGAATTTCTTAATCTTATCCAGATTGTTTTCCAGGTAAGCCCGAACCACCGGCGCAGTCAATTCCGGTCTGAGCACCATCGCATCCTTATCATCGGGCTCCTCTTTCCGTGATTGTAATAAATACATCTGCTTTTCCACCACATCGGATGTCTCGCCAGCCGAGCGGTTAAAGACAGAATAAAACTCCATTATGGGCGTGCGGATCTCAGAATAGCCGTATCTGCCGAAAACATCCTTGACCGTATCTTCAACAAACTTCCAGAGCCCCATCTGCTCCGGCAGAATATCCTCTGTCCCTTGCGGCTTTCTTAATTTCATATCCCAATGATATTAAAGCCATTCATCAATATCAAGAAATTCAATATGAATAATAAACCGGACATGCTTTATCCCAGGGCTTCTGTAATAATCTTGTAACTCCGTTCCGTGTCATCTCCGGGTTTGCATTCTATCCATTTTATATCCGGGAAGCGCCGGAACCAGGTCATCTGCTTCCGGGCTAAGTAGCGGGTGCCCTTCTTAACTTCCTCTTTGGCCACCTCTAATGTGATCTCTCCATTCAGATGCCTGATAACCTCCTTGTAACCGATGGCCTCCCCGGCCTGCTTACCCAATCCTTTGCCAGAATTAATTAAACCTTTAACCTCTTCCACCAACCCAGCATTAAACATCCGCTCCACCCGCTCATCAATCCGCAGGTATAATTCCTCCGGCTTCCATTTCAGGCCAACCATCTTCACCGAATAGCGCAACTCGGTCTTGCTAAAATGGGTTTGTAATGACGAGATGGTTTTGCCGGTCAGGCGATAAACCTCCAACGCCCGGATAATCCGCTTGCGGTCATTGGCATGAATCTTATCCGCCTTAGCCGGGTCAACCTTTATTAATTGCTCGTAGAGAAATGCCAGCCCCTTTTCCGAGGCGGCCTTTTCTAATTCGGCTCTTATTACTGAATCAGTGCCTGAACCGGAAAATATCCCGTAGAGCCACGCCTTGAGATACATCGGCGTGCCGCAGACCAACAAAGGTTTCCTGTCCCGTTTGTTAATATCCGCAATTGCCTTATCGCAGTCACGGACAAACTTAGCCACATTATATTCTTCATGCGGTTCAACTATATCTATCAGGTGATATCGTAACTTCTTCTGCTGTTCCGAAAACGGTTTGGACGTGCCGATATCCATACCCCGGTATATCTTCATCGAGTCAGCCGAGATTATTTCGTAATCACCCTGATTGGCGATTCGGGAGGCAAGGGCGCTCTTACCGCTGGCGGTCTGGCCAATGATTATCCTGAGCATACCTTCCACCTTTAGTAATCATGCGGCGGTTTAGAAGGCAAATCCGGGTCTATGGTATGATCGAACTTGTCCTTGATGTCATCCATGGTCTGCTTGGGGACAAAACGGGTATGCAGCCAGTAACATAAATAAAGGAAGAAACCGATAATGATGATGAATTCAAACGGACTGAAGACCTTGGGGGTAATACAGGCATTGATGGTATCGGCAATCCCACTGACCACTCCCTGCAAAATAGGTATCTTCTTGTAACTGGACAGGAAATCAGCCGCAATCTTGACGCCCTTGACGCCGATTAACACCGCGGCAAACAGCGCGCCGAAGAAAGCGATATTCCGGCCCAGGAAACCTCTCAGCAAACGTTCGGTCATGCGCCAGACCAGCCAGACCAGTCCGGCCGTGGTCGCGCAGGCAAAAAGAAACGCCACTACGCTATCAACTATCTGCCAACTTGTCGGTTCTGTCATACTAAACATTCCTTTCCTTTAAAGGGGTCAACCCCGCACATAATAAACATTTTAAGTATCTCATCATCTATCACCAACGGCTTAACCACTTTCCATCAAGATTGTTACCATCATTTATGTGCGGGGTCAATTAAATACCGCTAAAAAACTTGACTCCATAATCCGATACTATTATACTATGATAAAGAGCCAGAAGATACCCCGGCTTAGCCCGGCGTTGAGCGGATTATTAGAAAGTAAAGCAACAATGAAGAAACCGCCGCAGACCGAAGAAGTATTCAAGCGGTTTGAGATCGGATTATATGAAGCCGCCCTGCGCTCAAACCCCAATAATGTCGAAGCCCTCCGTTCCCTGGGTTATATCTATTCCCGCGAAGGACTGCATGACAAGGCCGTGGAGATAGACAAGCGCCTGGTCCGGCTCCTGCCTGAAGAATCCATTGTCCATTACAACCTGGCCTGTTCATACTCCCAGCTCAATAATCTTGAGGGCGCCTTGAGCGAACTGGAGATGTCCGTGCTCCTGGGTTATAATGATTGGAAGCATATGGACGGCGACAAAGACCTGGACAACCTCAGAAAAGACCCCCGCTACCAGCAAGTGATGTCAGCGCTCAAGAAGAAGTACATTGTCTAAAAGTAGACAGTATACAGTAGTCAGTAGACAGCAAAAAGAAATGAAAAACGCTAACTCTATTGTGCTATTATCCGGCGGACTTGACTCCACGGTTTCCCTGGCCCTGGCTATCAGGAAAGGACTCCAAGTAAAATTAGCCCTGACCTTTGATTACGGCCAGAAATCAGCCCAACAGGAAATCCGCTCGGCCCGGTTCCTGTGCCGAAAGTATCACATAAAGCACCAGGTATTCAACCTGAAATGGCTGGGCAAACTTTCCCGTAATCCGCTGACTGATAAGAAACAGCCGGTTCCCAAGCGTATGGCGTCTCATCTGGTCTGGATTCCCAATCGCAATGCCCTGTTCATAAATATCGCGGCCGCATTTGCCGAGGCGCTGGGCTATAAATACATCATCACTGGATTTAATAAAGAAGAAGCAATCAATTTCCCGGACAACTCCATCCCCTTTATCAATGCCGTCAATAAGACACTCAAATACTCCACGCTCAAAGGCAATGTCAAGGTAGTCAGTTTTACCGCTAAGATGGACAAGAAGCAAATGACCAGCCAAGCCCTGAAGTTAGGGCTACCGCTGAACAAACTCTGGAGTTGTTATACGGGCGGCCTGCCTGCCGGTAGGCACGGCAAGACTCCCTGCGGGGTCTGCGAATCCTGTTTACACCGAGGCGGCAACGCCACTCCCCCTTAATGAGACTGTGTCATAATGTCATTGCGAGGAGCGGAGCGACGAAGCAATCTCATGTTTCCCTCATAAAATAGAGATTGCCACGCTCCCGGAGTTTACCCCGTCGTATGACGGGGGTCGCTCGCAATGACAAAAAAAATGGGTTGCGACACAGTCTCAACAAAGGGGGTCAGGGGGTTGTGGGCATTTCTAAGGGGTAATTCTTACCGCAACTTATTAAACTTCATAGAGTTAGGTTATCTTACCCTTATGTCTGTATTTCTTCCCCGGAGTCCCGGATTTCTTTCCGGGAGTCCCGGATTTCTTTCCGGTAACTACGGATTTCTTCCCTGTAACTACAGATTTCGTCCCGGTAGCTACGGATTTCTTCCCCGTAACTACAGATTTCTTCCCCGTAACTACGGATTTCTTCCCTGTAACTACAGATTTCTTCCCTGTAACTACGGATTTCTTCTCCGTAACTACGGATTTCTTCCCTGTAACTACGGATTTCTTCCCCGATGCATCGGAATCTTTCCGCCCTAAGACGGAATCTTTCCACCCTAAGACGGAAACCTTCAGCCCCTGGGGATAAATCACTTGTTTATGGCCTGTAGTCAATCGGCTCTGGCTTATAGTCAACTGTCTATGACTTATAGCCAATCATCCCTGACTCAGGTATAATCATCCTTGAACCAGGTACAGTCGTCCCTGACTCAGGTACAGTCGTCTCTGACCCAAGGGGATGTCCTTATAACCCGTGGCGATGCCGCGAAGCTCATAGAAAGGTGAATAAGGAAGGGTAAAAGGCTGTCTTGGGAAAACGCAGGCCTGGAAGTCAGATATTTAAGGAGTTACAGAGGCAGGTGGGTGTCACCGGCCCTTGAATTCCCGCTTGCCCGCTTGGAACTTAGGCGTTATTTACCATATATGGATTTGTTGGGGACATTATTATTCATAGAAGACACAAGTGCAAACTTGCCAAGGAATGAAATATCCATCTCTTTTTTTATTGCATTAGATTTGTCGGACAACCAAGGGTATTCTATTATTTTTGCTTTAACCTCAACTGTTATTGGCGTTTTAATTACTGTATTATTGAATTTAAAAGATACATTCCCTTTATAACTACGGGGAAAAGTACTTGTTCCATATCCCTCCCATGAAATAGGAGAAATCTGTTCTAATTTTTTATGTCCCGCATCATACAAAACCACTGCAACATCCTCCCATTTAACATCTCCTTTATAATGCAAGATTTCGAACATTACCTTAAAGATGCCATCTTGCCATCTAAGTAAAATCGTATTTCTTGAAACCTCCAAATTATTATCTTTTGTGATAATTGTTATTTCATTATCCTTGATTAATTGCCGCGTGTTTTCAGAGTCAGCAACTATAATGGGCACGCAAGTGATTTTACTGTAAGCACTCGTGTTAATCTCATTATTGTCAAGTGTGCAACAACTAATACAACAGTAAAAAAATATTAGCCTTATTGGAATTAACAAATATCTACACATATTACCTCCATCTAATTTTCCCTGTGACACACACCTCGCCTCCAATTGACTTTTTATGCTCCAAGTATATATAACGCTGCTTTTGATGTCAATTGAAATCCACACCTACCGGTAGGTAGATTCGCTATGTGCGGTCCCTTCGGGTTCGTGTGTATCTGTGTGCATCTGTGGTTTCAAATTCCGGTGTTTTGAATTACCAAGATATTCATTAAGCGAGAAGACCTGCATCTGGCCTTTGCGGACTAGTTCAATGGCATTGGCCGCGGCCCGGGCCGCGGTGATAGTGGTGATAAACGGTATGCCCAGTTCCACAGCCAGACGCCGCATCCGATAGCCGTCCCGTTTTGGGCCGCTACCCTCGGTCGGCGTATTAATAATAAGTTTGACCTTACCTTCCCGCATCAGCGAGAGCGCATTGGGCGTCTGCCGTTCACTGATGCGCCAGACCGTGGTCACCGGAACTTTATTATTAACTAAATACTGCGCCGTGCCTTTGGTGGCAATAATCGTCAGTCCGTTTTCCGTTAGTTTGCGGGCAATCGGGGCTATCTTTTCCTTGTCCGAATCGCAGACCGTGATATAGACCTGGCCTTCGGTCGGCAGAGAATTCCCGGCCGCCAGCAACGCCTTGTAATAGGCCAGGCCGAATGATTTGTCTATGCCCATGACCTCGCCGGTCGATTTCATCTCCGGCCCCAGAATGGCATCCACACCGGGCAGTTTCATAAACGGGAATACCGGCGCCTTGACCGAGACATAATCCACCTGCACCATTTCAATCAGTCCGAGTTGCTTGAGCGTGGCTCCGAGCATCAGTTTCGTGGCAATCTTAGCCATGGGCACGCCGATGGTCTTGGAGACATAAGGCACGGTCCGGCTGGCCCGCGGGTTGGCCTCAATCATATAAACCTTGTTGTCCTTGACCGCCAACTGGATGTTAATCAGCCCGATGGTCTTCAATGCCAGCGTCACCTCTCTGGTGATGCGCTTGATTTCGGCAATAATCTCCGGCTTAAGCGTCTGGGTCGGTATGACACAGCCGGCATCGCCGGAATGCACCCCGGCTTCTTCAATATGCTCCATAATCGCGCCGATAAAAACATCCGTGCCGTCCGACAGCGCGTCCACGTCTATCTCCACGGCATTGGAGATATATTTATCCACCAGCACCGGATGCTTTTTGGATATCCGGGCCGCCGAGGTGATATAGAATTCCAGGTCCTTTTCGTTATGGACGATTTCCATGCCCCGCCCGCCCAGGACATAACTGGGCCGGACCAGGACCGGGTAGCCAATCTTGCCGGCCAGTTCGCGCACCTCGTCAAATGAATAACCGGTATGCCCTTCGGGCTGGATAACGCCCATCTTGCGCATGAGCGCCTCAAACCTGCGCCGGTCTTCGGCCATGTCTATGGAATCAGCCGGCGTGCCGAATATCTTGGTCTTAAGGTCTTTTCTCCGGCTCAACTCGGCCTGCAGCGGCATAGCCAGATTAACCGAGGTCTGGCCGCCGAACTGGACCACCACGCCATCCGGATTTTCCAGTTCAATGACATTCATGACATCCTCAAAGGTCAGCGGCTCGAAATAGAGCCGGTCTGAGATGTCGTAGTCCGTGGACACGGTCTCGGGATTATTATTTATGATGATGGCCTTGATGCCCTGTTCGCGCAGGGCCATGACGCCGTGCACACAGCAGTAATCAAATTCAATGCCCTGGCCGATGCGGATGGGCCCGCCGCCCAGGATGAGAACCTTGGTCGGTTGGCCGGTCTGCCGGTCTGCCGGTCTATCGGTTTGACTGGCTGACTGGCTGACTGGCTGACTGGTTAACTGGCTTTCGTATGTCGAGTAGAAATACGGTGTCTTGGCCTCAAACTCAGCCGCGCAGGTGTCCACCATCTTATATGAAACGTTTATGCCCAACGCCTGGCGATGCGCCGTAATCTTCGGCTCGTCCATTCCCAGCACATAACCGATATATTCGTCTGAGAATCCCATCTGTTTCAGGTGATAGAAAAATTCCTTATCCAGCTTGCCGAAACCACGCAGTTTCAATTCCTGTTCGGCCTTTACTATATTATGAAGCTTATTAATAAAGAAGATGTCCCATTTGGTAATGTCGGCCAGCGTGGTCGGCTGGTAACCACGGCGCAGTGCCTCGACAATGGCAAAGAGACGCTTGTCAGTCGGCTCAACCAGTTCGCTCAACAGCGTGGACTTGGACCAGGCCTCGGGCTCAATGGCAATCCGGTCCGTCTCCAGCGACCGCACCGCCTTCATAATGGATTCCTCGACCGTCCGGCCGATGGCCATGACCTCGCCGGTGGATTTCATCTGGGTGCCGATGCGCCGGTCCACAGTCCGGAACTTGTCAAACGGCCAGCGCGGGATTTTCATCACTACATAATCCAAAGCCGGCTCAAACGAGGCAAAGGTCTTGCCGGTAACTGAATTGGGAATCTCATCCAGCGCCAGCCCGACGGCAATCTTGGCCGCCACCCGGGCAATCGGATAGCCGGTGGCCTTGGATGCCAGGGCCGAGGAACGCGAGACGCGCGGATTAACCTCTATCACCCGGTATTGTCCGTTGGCCGAATTAAGCGCAAACTGGACATTGCATCCGCCTTCGATGCCCAGCGCCCGGATAATCTTCAAGGAAGCATTGCGGAACATCTGGTGGTCGCGATCCGACAGGGTCTGGGACGGCGCTATGACAATACTCTCTCCGGTATGGACGCCCATCGGGTCCAGGTTTTCCATATTGCAGATGATGATGCAGTTATCGTTCTTGTCGCGCATGACCTCGTATTCATATTCCGCCCAGCCCAGCACGCATTCCTCAACCAGCACCTGCTTGATACGCGAATAACTCAGGCCCAGGGTAACGATTTCCTCCAGCTGTTCCTTATTCTCGGCAATGCCGCTACCCGTGCCGCCCAGGGTATAGGCCGCCCGGATAATCACCGGATAGCCGCCCACCTGGTCAATCACGGACAAGACCTCTTCCAGCGTATGGCAGGCCACGCTGCGCGGGGTGGGTTCCTTGATATCGTGCATCAACTGGCGGAACAGGTCACGGTCTTCGGAGGCCGCTATGGTTTTGGAAGAACTGCCTAATAATTCCACATTATATTTCTTGAGGACGCCTAACTCAGCCAATTCACTGCAGAGATTAAGGGCCGTCTGCCCGCCCATGCCGGACAGGATACCCTGGGGCCGTTCCTTCTCGATAATCCGGGTAAGCATCTCGGCCGTCAATGGCTCGACATAGGTTACATCGGCCGTCTCGATATCGGTCTGGATGGTGGCCGGGTTGGAATTTACCAGCACCACCTGATAGCCCTCTTCACGGAGCGAGCGGCAGGCCTGGGTGCCGGAGAAATCAAACTCCGCCGCCTGGCCGATAACAATCGGGCCGGAGCCGATTATCATTAACTTCTTAAGGTCAGTTCTTTTTGGCATAGACTAAAATTAAATTAATTGATAACTCAACAACCAATAATATTGCAACTTCCGGAATTTAACGCCTGTAGCAATCCCGGCTAATCGGTTGTGTATAAACTCTTCATCAGGGAAATTCTTTAAAACCATATGTTCAGTCCCGTCAGCCAGCTTCCCGACCTGATAAGTATTGCCTTCATTATCCTGTTTGGCAATCGGCGTGCTGCTGCCGGGCGCATAAAGATTATCAACAAAAACCACCTTACCATTTGGCCTGATTTTCTGATTGGACACTCGCAAGAACTCCGCTAATCGCTGTATTGGAACATGAGACCAGATAAAACATCCGCACCCGGCATCAAACTCATCCTTGACATTATCCAACTTGTATATATCCGCGATTTCAACCCTGACATTATTTTTGGGATAGTCCTTCCGTTCGGCTAATTCCAAAACCTCTTTGTTAATATCAGTAGCTAAAATAGACCTGGCGGATTGGGCAATATATTGCGTCCAGTATCCGGTACCGCAGGCAATTTCCAGCACATTCAATTCTGACAGTTCGTTTCGCAGATAATCAATTATCACAGGGATATCCTGTTGCCGTTCCGGCTTCTGGTATATTTTCTCATATTCCAGTGCCCGCCGGGCGTAATATTCAATTAAATCATCACTCATAACTTATACGAACTACCGACTACTGTTTACTTGTTCGATGAATTTATCGAACAAGTATTTACTGTCCCATGGGCCGGGCGAGGCCTCGGGATGATACTGAACCGAGAATATCGGCAGTTTCTTATGCCTCATCGCCTCAACCGTTCCGTCATTGACATTCAACGCGGTGATTTCTATATCCGCCGGAATAGAATTCTGGTCCACGGCAAACCCGTGGTTCTGAGAGGTGATATAAACCCGGTGGTCGGATGCGAATTTCACCGGCTGATTAGCGCCCCGATGCCCGAACTTGAGTTTATAGGTCTTGGCCCCGAAGGCCAGGGACAGAATCTGGTGCCCCAGGCAGATGCCCATTATCGGGTATTTTTCATATACAGCCCGGATGGTCTGGACCACGGTAGCTATAATCTCAGGATGTGCCGGGTCGCCCGGCCCGTTGGAAACCAGAATCCCGTTTGGCGCGATATTATTTATCTCGTCAGGCAAGGTATTATATGGCGCCCGGATAACCGTGCAGCCCCGCTGGGTCAGCTCGCGAATGATATTCATCTTGGTTCCGCAATCAATCAGCAGAATCTTCGGACCCTCTTTGCCAGAGTGATTCTCAGGATGCAGGGTCACCGATGCCGAACAGGACACCTCAGACACCAGATTATATTTATCAGGCGACGGCATCATCTTGGCCTCGTAACGCAGGATATCCAGTTCGGAAGCCGAGATATTTCCGGCGCTGGTCTTGAGAATAGCCCGCAGGGTTCCGCTCTGGCGGGTCTTGATAGTCAGTTGCCGGGTATCTATGCCGGAGATACCGGGAATTCGGTGGCCTTTCAGGAAACTATCCACTGTCATTCCGGAAAATCTGTGAGAGGGTTGCTCGCAGAGTTCCCGGACCACAAACCCCTCGGCCTGAATCTTCTCTGATTCCGAACATTCGGGACTGATGCCGTAGTTGCCGATTAACGGATAGGTCATCATCAGGATTTGGCCGTTGTATGACGGGTCGGTCAGTGCTTCCTGGTAGCCGGTCATACCGGTATTAAAAACGAGTTCGCCCTTGATGGTCTTTTCGCTGCCGAATCCGTTGCCGTGAATAATTGAACCGTCCTCTAACACGAGGACCGCCTTAAGAGGTGCTGTCATTTAGTGATTTTTAGAACCTTATTTACTATTAAAAAAGCCAGCCTGTCAACAAATTATGGAATATTTTTGACAACTGGATTGAACAGATTAGATTTTCCGCCGGGATAATTCGTTGCTATAGCGTATACCCAGAGTGGCAGCGTTTTCCTTGAGCCAGTCGGTCAGTTTAGTTGTGCATATCGGAGGCGAATGTGTGCATAGTAAACCAGCCATCAATCCTTTTATCTCATCCCTCGTGATAATTACATCTCCCATCATCTTGCCCATCAGCCAGCCGGACAGATATCCGATTATCGGCGGAATCGGAATAATCGGCCTGGTTACTCCGATGGCATCCCTGATTTGCCTGACCAATTCCCGATAAGTAAATGTCTCAGGGCCAATGGCATCAATGATACAATTCTCTTTTCTCTGCCCTTGTTCAACAGCCAATCTGGCCAGGTCAACGGCATAGATGGGCTGAAGCCGGTAATTGCCACTACCGAATACGCCGAATATCGGGAAGTTTCTCAGGAACCAGGCGATATTATTTATCAGAATATCCTCTTTACCAAATATAATCGCCGGTCTGAGAATTGTATACGATAAACCTGATTCTATCAGGACGCGTTCCACCTTTGCCTTGCCGCTGAAATATTCCAATGGCGAATCCATTGAAGGATTAGTTACGCTGATATGAACCACCCTTTTTACCCCGGCCTGCTTAGCCGCAGCAAATAGTTTGGCGGAATTATCAACTGCATGAGCGAACGAGAAGTTCTTATGATTAAATCTGACCCAGTAAGTGTTATAGAGAACCGCAGTCCCGCGCAGGGAATTAATAAGTCCCTCTGTGTTATCAAAATCCAGCGGATGAACTTTTATCTGACTTGTTGTATGGGATTTCAACTCCGGTTCCCCCTCACCTATCCTCTCCCCATTGGGGAGAGGGAAGGGTGAGGGGGCTAATTTATTCGTCAGCGTGTGGGTTTCATAACCCGCATCAATGAGTTGCCGGGCGATGTATCTGCCGGTATATCCGAACGCGCCGGTTACTGTATGAATCTCGGAGGGCATAATCTAATTAGAACACATCCCCGTTTTCCTTGATTTTCTTATTCTCGTAAGGCGCGACCAGACGGCGATAGAGTTCCTGCTGAACGCAGGCCACCACACCCATCATCCGGTTGTAGTTGAAATACCCGCCCCCCGATATATTCATCGGGGTTCGGGCAGGCGACGGAGAATAAAGTTCTTTCATCATCGTGCTGATGCAGTAATTGATATGGCCATCCACCTTCTCCATCGGAATGGATTTTAGTTTCTTGATAAGGGCCTTGAGTTCGGGTTCAATGGCTTTACGGCTGGTTTTGTCTATATAGGGCATATTGTTCTCCTTGTTCGCACAAGATTGTCAAGAATTGTCATAAATGGTCAGATATAGTCAAGTATAGTAATTTAACCATACTTGACAATTCTTAGCCACATTTGACTATACTTGACTTATAAGGTTTTTAGTGTTGACCACATTGAGCTTCTGGAACAGGAACACGAATTTGTCTTCCAGCGCTTTGGTGATGGGATTGAGTTTATCCTGCGGCAGGTCCCACATCTGTTTCTTGAACGGGCCGAATGCCTTTTTCCGGGTGTTGTACAGGAACTGCTCATCCGTGTCCTTGGGCTTGCGTTCGTCCGAATGGTTTTTGACCAGATGCTCGTTAATGGCCTTAAGCATATCCTTGGGAAACTGCGGATGCTCATAGATAATGTTCTGGAACCCGGTGGCCAGGTGCACCTCAGCCGTGCCGGTCTTGGGGAACTGGTCAAAGGCGTTATCCGGCAAGGTGGATGCGCCGTGCTGGACCGCGCCGGCCATCTTGAATTCCTTGCGGGCAATGTCGGACAGCGTCTTGAGCGTGTCAAAGTCAATCTTCACCTCTGCAATCGAGCCGTCCGGCAGGACTACCCCGCCGTGCTTGGTGCCGGTCTGGACGCTAATCTTGGAAATACCTTTCAAGCCCGGCTTCAGGAAAGAATTATACTGCTTCATAAATGCCCGGAGTTCTTCAGGATTGCTGTTCTGCTTGCCCACCTCGCCGATTTCACCGCCTACGGAAATGGTCACACCTTTGGGCTGGAGTTCCCGGATATAAGCGGTCAGTTCAGCCGTGATTCTGGCGTTCTCCTTCTGCTGTTCCTCAACCGTCGGCTTGGATAAATCCACCAGCGTGGATGCGTCAATATCAATATTATAGAAACCGGCCTCGATGGCGTCCTTGATAAGTTTCTTAAGTCCGCCTATTTCGCCTTGCGGGTCAGTTGCGTATTTCTTGGAACTCACCTGGAAATGGTCGCCCTGGATAAAGACCGGGCCCTGATAGCCCTCTTTAATGGCGGCCGCCAGGACGCAGGTGGCATATTCTTCCGGTTGCTGTTCGGTATATTTTATCTCGCTCCGGGCAATCTCAAATATAAACGGACCAACCTGATTCTTGATAGCCGCCCTGAATACGGCCCGGGCCACTTCATAGGTTAGGCCCCGGATATTGATGGCCGGAACGGTCTTGTTGGCATAGACGCCCTGGGCGGCCGCATCATATATCTTCTGGATGCTGGCCGAAGTCACGCCGGTACACTTGGCGAGATCCTTAATCAGCCAAGCCGTCTGCTTCTTGAGATTGGCATTATCGCCGAACACGTAGGTGTAAATCAGGTTATCAATGCCTTCAGACCTGAGCGTATCCAGGTCTTTTATCTTTACGGTATTATCAGGATATTTGTCTATAAGTGGAGAGATACAATCGCGGAAATCCTGGTTGTTTTGGTATGTTTTCATAATTTCTCCTTTATATTGTGCAGAGATTGCCACGCTCCCCGATTGTCATCGGGGAGCTCGCAATGACAGTCATTGCGAGGAACAAAGTGACGAAGCAATCTCATAAACTTACTTGAAATTACTATGTTACTTCTTATTCATCTTCATCCAACCAAATTTCTTTATGAATTCCTCTTTGGTCATCTTGCCGGTCTGGCACAGTTTATCCAGTTGCCCGGCATCATCAAAGTCACCCTTTTCCAGCCGAATCATATAAGACCGGGCCACTTCGTAGGATTCAGTATCCACTTCCACATAACGGATTCTGGTCTTGCCGGTGGCCGGGTCCATGATATCCGGGAAATAGATGGGTGTAATCTTGCCGCCCTGAAGTGAAATCATGGCGCCGCTGCCGCCGGTCTGGAGAAACTTACTGGCGCCGTAACCCAAGTCGCGGGTGTATTCGCAATCAAAGGGAATAGGCGGCGCGCACCGGAGTTCATAACCGATATCCTTATCCACGATGGTAATCTTAATGCCCTTTGCTTCCAGCCGTTTCTTGACCTCGTTTTTGAGAAACTTGCCCAGGTCCACATCAGCCAGCCGGAGATTATCGTGCTCGTCCCGCCCGACGCTGAACAGGATGGAATCATCAGACGATAATTTCTCAGCCAGTCCTTCGGCCAGGATGGCCACGCCGTGTTCCTTGCCCATGCTTAGCCGCTTGATAATCGCGCCTTCCAGCACATCGGCTATCTGGGCTATCTTGACTGACTTGTTGCCGAACTCCTCAGCCACGATGGTCAGGGTCGCGCCTGATGCCTTACCAATGCCTAAAGCCAAATGCCCGGCCTTACGTCCCATGGTAATAATAAAATACCAGCGATTGGTGGTAACCGAATCCTCCATGATATTGCGGACAATCTCCACGCCGAAATGCCGGGCCGTGTGGAACCCGAAGGTGGATTTATTATCCGGCAGAGGTAAATCATTATCTATGGTCTTGGGCACGTGGACAATGCGGATTTTATTCTGGGTTTCTTTGGCGATAACGCTGGCCGTGTAAGCCGTGTCATCGCCGCCGATAGTGATGAGCCGGTCTATGCCCAGTTTAATGAGCGAGTCAATGACGTTCTTTATCTTGACCTTGTCCTTGGTCGGGTTTTCCCGCGAGGTGCGCAGGATGGAGCCGCCGTCAAAATGGATGCGCGAGACGTCGTCAATCGTCAGCGGCATGACCTGCGCGGTATCGGCCTGGGCCAGATGCTTAAAGCCGTCCATAATGCCCAGCACCTGCCAGCCGTGGTTGACGGATTCGATGGTGGCCGCGCTGATAACGCCGTTGATGCCCGGCGCCGGACCACCGCCCACTAATATGCCCAAGTATTTAGTGTCAGACATAATTTTATCTTACTCCAATTATTTATAATTGTCAACAAGAAACATACCAAGAAACTGAATAACGAAAGAACTCGAAGAGACCGCGTTTAGCGAACTAAAGAACAATAAGTTCTTAAGTTTTTCAGTCCCTCAGTTTTTTAGTTATGCCTTACCGCGCCAGAACTAAAACATATACATTCTTAACCCCGGCTTTCTTGAGTGTCCGGCTAATCTCCGAGGCCGTGGCGCCGGTGGTCAAAACATCGTCTATCAACAGGATATTCTTACCGTCTATGGCTTTAGGGTTAGTTACCTCAAAGGCATCCAACAGATTCTTCTTGCGGTTGACCGAATCCAGTCCGGCCTGGTCCGGTGTGGGCCGGGTCTTTACCAGATTGTCTATCTCCAAGGGAATACCTGTGGCCTGACTCAGCCGCTCGGCCAAGAGCTGGGATTGGTTAAACCCCCGCTCCTTGAGTTTGCCACGATACAGCGGCGCCGGCATAATCATATCTATCTGCGGTAATAGTTGGGTCACGCCCTGCCATCGGGCAACGAGCAGACCGGATAGTTCGTCCAGCAATACCCGTTCCTTGGCGTATTTGAATTTATGGATGGCCTCACGGATGACGCCGTCATAGCCGGCTACGGCAATGGCCCGAGCGAACCTGGGCGGATGGGCATGGCATTCCTGGCACAAGGTATCGGGCTGGACATACGGACCCAGGTCAATCCCGCACTTAGGGCAGGATGTATCCTGGTTGATAAAGGTAATCTGGGTAGTGCAATCCGAACACAGCGCCCGGCGGTCCGTCTGATTGAGAGAGATGTTGCACACCAGGCAATAGCGCGGATAAATCAGGTCGAGAACACTTTGCAACCACAGATGACACAGATTACACAGATTAATACTGGTTCCCATATCAGATCAGGATTAGTTTTTATTGGATTAAAGCACAGGACTATTATATAAAGAATATGTATGAAATCAACAACATACTGCTTATTACTGCCAATCCTGTTACTGGCACTAATCTCCTGCGGGTCAAACCCTGACAATAATGAAATCATCTTAGCCACCACCACCAGCGTGCAGGATACCGGACTGCTGGATGTCCTGACCGACATATTCAAGAAGAATACCGGCTACAAAATCAAGGCCATTGCCGTCGGCTCAGGCGAAGCCATGGCTCTGGGCAGGCGCGGCGATGCCGATGTGCTGCTGGTCCACTCGCCCAAGGACGAAGAGACGTTTATGTCCGACGGATTCGGCAAGAGCCGGGTAACATTTATGTATAACTACTTTGCTATCGTCGGACCGGCTGATGACCCGGCCGGATGCTCCAAAACCGCTTTAGCCGCCGAGGCGTTCTCCAGAATCGCCGCAACCTCATCGCCGTTTATCTCGCGGGGTGATAATTCCGGCACGCATAAGAAAGAGATGTCCCTGTGGAACGAAACAGGCATTAATCCCAAAGGCAAATGGTATATTCAGGCCGGGGTAGGAATGGGCCAGACCCTGTTAATCGCCGGCGAAAAGAACGCCTATACGCTCTCTGACCGCGGGACTTATCTGGCCTTTAAAGATGCGGTAGCGCTCAAGATTGTCAAGGACGGCGTGCCTGACCTGAAGAATAATTATTCGGTAATCGTATTAAACCCTGATAAATTCCCCAATGTAAACTTAAAGGGCGCGCAGGCGTTTGCCGACTTTCTTACCTCGCCGGAAACACTAAAACTGATTTCCGAATACGGCAAGGATAAATACGGGAAAGGGCTGTTCTTTCCGGTGGTTAAGTAAAATATATCGCCACAAAGGCACTAAGACACGAAAGAATAAAATACCCCTCCCTTGATGGGAGGGGCAAGGGGAGGGTGAGTATAAGACAAATCCCCCTCACCCTACCCTCTCCCACAAGGGGAGAGGGAACAGGATAAATTATTCTTAGTGTCTTTGTGGCCAGAAATTCTTATGAACGAACTATTTGACATTATCCGGACATCGTTAGAGGTCTCAGGATTATCACTTATCATTGCGGGCTTTATCGGCATCCCTCTGGGCGTGATTATCGGATTATCCGCCTTTCGCGGTAAGAAATGGCTGATTGCCCTGGTCAATACCGGGATGGGCCTACCGCCGGTCTTAGTCGGGCTGGTAGTCGTGATTATCCTGGGCAGAAGCGGCCCACTAGGATTCATGGGTCTATTATATTCCAGGACTGCAATGGTCATAGCCCAGACCATCATTGCCCTGCCGATTATCACGGCATTTACCACTGCCGGCATCCAAAAGATAAATCCGGAACTGGTGCGCCAAACCATCTCCCTGGGCGCCACCAGGTTCCAACTCTTCCGCATCATCATCCAGGAGGCCCGGCTGACCATCCTGGTGGCCCTGATGGCCGGATTCGGCAGTATCATCTCCGAGGTCGGCGCGGTCATGATGGTAGGCGGAAATATCAAGGGCGATACCACGGTCCTGACTACCGGAATACTCCAGTCCACCCGGATGGGATTATTTAACGAAGCCCTGATACTGGGCGGCGTGTTATTGGTGATTAGTTTTATTGTTAACCTAACACTAACGTTAATCCAACAAAAAAGAATGTATTAACCACAAAGAACACAAAGGTCACGAAGAATTCTTTGTGTTCGCTATCGCGGTCACTTTGTGGTCTTAGTGCCCTTTGTGGTGAATCTTATATACTAAAAGTATGTCTTTATTAGCTGTTAAGGATTTATCATTCTCTTACCAGGGACAGGGTGAGTTTACTCTATCTATCCCCCATTTTGAACTGAATCATGGGGAACGAGTAGCCCTCATCGGTCCCAATGGCGCGGGCAAGACCACCTTCCTGCAAATTATTGCCCTGTTGCACAAGATAGGCAATGGAACCATTCTATATAATAGTAGCGCGATAAAAAGCCGTGAAGATATCCTTCAATATCACCGCCAGACCGCCTTTGTGCCCCAGAGACCGACGATGTATAACCGCTCAGTCCTGGACAATGTTGCAATCGGCCTAATGATTCGTAATATCCGACCGGTTGAAATCGGTGAAAGAGTTATTGAAATGCTCAAGGCACTGAAGATTTCCCACCTGACTCATCGCAATGCCCTGAGCATCTCCGGCGGCGAGGCCCGGCGGGTAATGCTGGCCCGGGCCCTGGTGTTAAACCCCAAAATCCTGTTCCTGGACGAGCCATTTGCGGATTTGGATGAGCCGGTCCGGCGCTCTATAATAGAAGACACCCTGCCTATCTTGAGTTCAACCGGATGCGCCACCATATTTGTCACGCATAACCAGGACGAGACCTACCAGCTGGCCAACCGTTTTATGGTGCTGATAAAGGGACAGATCGTCCAGTCCGGCACGGCCTATGAGATATTCGGCAATCCGGCCACCAAGGAGGTGGCGGAATTCATCGGCATCAGGAATATTATCCCGGCTGAGATAACCGGGGAGGATAGCGGTATGCTCCAGTTATCGCTCTCAGGTGGAATTCATCTTTGGTATTCCGGCCCCGCACCCAAAGGTAAGCAGGTCCTGTGCTGCATTCCACCGGAATCGATTACCATATCAACCGACACACTGCAATTACATAGCAGCGCGCGCAATGCACTTCAGGGTATTATCAAAAAGGTCATACCCTCAAGATATCTGGTCTGGCTGGAGATAGATTGCAACGGAGTGCCGTTAACCGCCTCGGTCACCCATCAATCAGTCAAGGAACTCGGATTGACATCCGGAAAACCAGCCAGCGTCCTCATCAAGGCCACGGCCATACAGTTACTGGAAAGATAATTAGCCAGGCCGCTTACTGATTTCCGCCTTCAGCTTATCCGGGATAGGCCGGCAGGCGCAGTTCCTGGTGTGCGCCAGGTGCCACTTGATTCTCTGTTCCAATGTCGGATTGACCGGCATCTTGTGTTTTAGGTGCCAGGGTTTATTTATCTTCATAGATGCTATTGCGGGAAAAATCCGTAAATCTGCTTGAGCACCTGTTCCGCTGTCTTGCCCCGGATACTGAATCCCTTAGAGTCGTGGTCTAAATACGAGTAGGCAAACGGATATACGCCCTGCACCCAGGGTGTTTCGGCAAATGCCCAGAGCACGGCTTCGTACGCGTCGGCCTGCTCGTCCCAGTCGCTTACTAATGTCGGCGTGGCCGGTTCAAAGTCGCTGATTTCCGGGGCATAAACACCATATTGCTGCATCGCCGATGTGTCCGCAGAATAATAGGCCAGTTCCGCGAATATGAACGGTTTATTGAATCGCTGATAGCGCGGCAGATAAGTGTCCTGGAGTTTCTGCAAGGCCATTGCTTTCATCGCGGCAAAGTTGGTGCCGGCCGTGTCGGTCGCCACCTGCCACCACCACTTGTCGCCTAAATAGTCCAGGTCGCCGTACCAGTCATACTCGGTCCGGTCCACATAATAATCCACGCTGAGTTTTACGGCCGGATATTCAGCCCTGACCGCGGCAATGATGTCCTTCCATTTCTGGTTGATGTAGGTAGCGGTTACCGGCGTCGAATCATCCAGCCAGTTGAAATTGGATAATATCAGCATCTCCACGTTCTCCTGCTTGGCGATTTTGGTGTTATACATCACGGACTTTCTGACCTGCGCATAAAACGCGTCATACCACTGGTTGGTATTGGAACGGGTGAATGCGGCCTCTTCGGCGCTTGAGTCCGGATAGGGAAATGCGCGGATGGCCACCTTTAATCCCCGGTTATGCAGGGCCCGGATATGCTCAACCAGTTCCTCGGTCAGGAACGAATTACCCACCGGCTCGACAATGGGCGGGTCGATGCTGATAATGCCCCAGACCGAGGCAATCTGCGCCCAGCGGGCATTAGAGGCGGTGATTCGCTCCACGGCCGGTTCTATCAGCGGCGTCCAGGCCGAACGCCAGTAATCGATAAATTCTATGCCGGTCTGGAACGGCTGGCCGCTGGCGCGGTCGGTTATCGGCCGACCGTCATAATTCAGGGTCACCGGCTCAGGCAGTGCTTCCCGCAACTGGTGGCGCCAACTGGTAATCGTGTCGCTGACTGCTTTTGCCGTGTTGGTAATAACCAGTTCACGGAATGAGTTGTTGGTATCCGTGACCAGCTTTTCCATCCCGATAGCCGGGTCCCCATTGCGGATGTATTTATATTTCAGGGTCTGGCTCGGGTCAACATACCAGACGTATTTCCACTGGTTGGACCCCTGGGGCCACATCATAAGCGGTTCCCAGCCGCCCCAGCCGTCGCTGGTGACATAGACCGTATCCGAGGTGGGCGACTGGACATCCAGGGTAACGGCCACCTGGTTTGCCGACTTCCAGGCCGCGACCGTGTCGTTTATGGTCATCGCGCTGCCGGACGCAATCACGGCGCGCACCACGTTAGCGCCGGCGGCATCGCGTTCCTGGTTTGTCCGGTAATCGCCCAGCGTGTAAAGATACTCAAAGCAAGTCCCCTGCCCCAGCGTTGCGGTATAGGTCCAGACATTCCCGCCGGTATTGGTCATCGGGCACATCTTGCTGGTATCAACGGACGTGCCTTCAAAGGACGGGAACATCCCGAGGTGATAGGTATCTCCGAACAGGCGCACCTGCGCTCCGGGCGGCGTATTGCCCGGGGCCGTAACGTTAAAGGTAATGCCGGTCATCACGGCCGGCGTGGCCGTAAAATTCCTGGTCAGGACGCCGTCAGCCGGAATAGTCACTTCGGCTACCTGGGCGAGATATTCGCCGTTGTCAGCCCGGACCGTCACCGCACACTGGCCGGCCGGCACTCCGAAGATGGAATAAGTCCCGTCCCAGTTGGTTACGGCCTGGAACGGACCGGCTGAGACGCGCAGACCCATCACCGGCAGAGTGGTAGCCGAACTGGTAATCGTGCCTGAGATGGCGCCGACTCCGTCGCCGCCCACGGCCAAATCCTCCCACTTGGCAATGGTTTCGTTTATGGAAAGGTTCTTGCCGGCAAGCAATTCGCGAATATGGAACTTACCGTTGCGGTAGGCATACGATTCCTCCTTGTCCCAGTCGCCGTTGCGGCTGTAGCGGTAACGCAGGATGGAATCCTTGGGCGCGGTGATGGTGGTTCTGAAGGTGTTGCTGGCGATAGATGTCAGAACGATTTCTTCTTCATTACTGCCGAAATACATCCCCTTGCGCATCCAGAGCGCATCAGCGCCGGGCGTGTTGTCCGGCGTCCTGACGGTGATGGTGACATTCACGGTTTCCGCCTGATAAAACGGGTTTGACTGACCGGACGAACCGGAACTGCCTTCGCCCCCGCCGCAACCGGCCATAATACCCGTGAAAATCAATAATGACGCGACTCCAAGGTAAACCGCCTTCATTATCATAGATATCCTTTTTACTTCCGGTTACCTTATCTGCACAAATCCGGCATAAACCGCTATGCCCAGCGTCACCGTATCGGTCCCGTTCAGATTAACCGATTTCAGGGTGGCGCTGTAGGTATCCGGATTATAGTCCGCGCCGGAGGAATAAACCACCTTATCGGAATACGGGCTGAGCTCCCAGTAGTTCGTGCCTTCCATTACCAGGGATGACGAGCCGCCGGCTATCGGGACGCGCTTTATCCTCATCAGATTAGGGGCGTAATTGAAATCCGCGCCATAGACCACCTGGGTGGAATCGTGGGTAATGGCGGCCTCGTGCAGATATGCAACTGGCCCGATTTGCACCGGCGTTGTGCCTGAAGTGGTGATGCTGTATAAATTACCGCTAGGAAAAATATAGTCCTTCATATAAACCACCCTTGACGAGTCGCGTGATATGTCCGCGAACATCATTGATACGCCGGTGTCCAGGGTAGCGGTAACTCCGGTGGCCAGATTTATCACGTTCATCGTAAAGGTGTCGCTGACTGCATTGTAATCGCTCAGGTAAAGCATCTTGGACGAATCGCGAGAGGGCCGAAAAACAGTCACGTTCTGTGCCAGGGTCACCGGCGCGCCGCCGGTAATTGACACGGCCTTTAAGGTGCCGGAAACCGTATCATCAATATAATAAACCGTATTAGAATCGTATGCTGCCTGATAAGTGAATGAAACATTTGCGGCCAAAAAAGTCGGACTGCCGCCGGCCAGGGGTTTTACATTCATGTCACCGGTCGGCGAGATATAAACCACCCGGGTGGAATCCGGGGTTAACCTGAAGCCGGAAACGCCCGAAGTAACAATGGCTGTGACCGCGCCGCCAGCCATAGGCACCACGTTGATGGAATTATCGCTGCTCTTGGAAAAGACCAGCTTGGAGGAATCATCCGTAATCTCCCACGTATGATTAGGCACGTTGGCCAAAAGCGAGGCCGCGCCCCCGCCGGACGGGATGGATTTGTAGTTGAAATTACCGCCGCCGTCATCCTCGATATAAAGCGCCCGGGAGCCGTCCGGCGTGGCATCGTATTCAATAATATCAGTAGCCAGGGTTCGGCTGATTCCGCCGCTGATGGAAACGACATTCAAATCCGCGTGTCCGGTCAAGGTAATGTAATTGGTCAGGAAGAAGACCTTGGCAGCTGAAGGACTGCCGCTACTGCCTGATGATGAAGAACCGCCTCCGCCGCAGGAACCTACAGTTATAATTCCGGTTAATAATGCGATTACCCCCAAGATGCGCCATCTCTTGCTCAACATACACATTCCTTTCTGTTCTCGTCAAGTTGCTCACTACCCTAACGGAATAGTATAATTATGACCTCTAAAACCGTCAAGGTGCAAAATTTAGGGTAGCAATGGGTATCAAAGATACCCACTTACTGTTCGCATACTCAAGACATAAAATCTAACAATGCTATGTAAAAAGACAAGGAAAATTAGACTAAATCAGGCATAACCATCTTTATCAAAAAAAACACTATCCACTACGTTTTTCTTAAAGACCCTCTCCATATCTTATAAGGAACGGGAGATTATCACCAATCCGGCCGGTGGTTATGGCAAACCTACCGGGAGATTATGGCAAATCTGGCCGGATGTTATGGCAAACCTGCCGGGAGGTTATGGCGCATCCGGCCGGGGGTTATGGCGAACCTGGTCGGAGGTTATGGCGCATCTGTACGGAAGTTATGGCAAATCCGGCCGGGGATTATGGCAAATCCATCCGGAGGTTATGGCAAACCTGCCGGGAGATTATGGCGCACCCGGCCGGGGGTTATGGCGAACTTGGTCGGAGGTTATGGCGCATCCAGCCGGAGATTATGGCGAATCTGCACGGAGATTATGACAAGAAGTATGGAGGGATAAGATGAGGGGGGTGGGGGGACTACCCCCCTCCCTATTTTATAGCGGGAAGGGGGCAAAATGTAAGACGAAAATAGCCGAAAATGGCGGTTTTAGGGTTAAAAAAAGGTGGTTAAACCGAAGATTTACGCCCTGAGCGTGGCCTTGAGGTCTTTAGCCAGGGCGTCAACCACTGTTTTGACCACCCCATCCACTGCCTCGCTGGCCAGGGTCCGGGTCGGATGCCGGAATGTCAATGAAAATGCTATACTCTTGTGCCCGGACTGGACCTGCTTGCCCCGATAGATGTCAAAGAATTCTATCTTTTCAAGCGGGATATCCTGCGCTGATGGCGTTAATGCCTGACGGGAAATGCTTTCTATCTGAGCCCAAGTCGTATCCTCCGAAACCACTACGGCAATGTCCCGGGTGACGGCCGGCAACCTGATGAATGACTTATACTGCTTGGCCAAGTCAGCTTGGCTGATAAGCGCTTCAAAGTCTACCTCTAAAACACCAATAGTCACATCGGCCTCCCGGTGCGCCGCCCCTATCGGGGCGTGATCCCGACCACTCCGATAGACATCGGAGGGGGCCTTTTGCATAGTGCCCAGATAACCAATAGGCGTATTATCCAGGTTAATGCCAACGATATTCTGGATGCCTTTGGGAACTACGGCAGTATTTTGGGCGGTAAAAGATATTTTATCCTGCAGGCCCAGGACGCTGGACAGCCCTTCAAGTGTTCCTTTGAGCGAATAAAATCCGGCATTATCCACTATACCCAAAGAGAATCCTTCTTTGGTGGCATTGCCGACCTTATGATAGGTTTTACTGATTTCAAAGAACTTTATAGTCTTCTGGGCCTGTGAATGCAAATAGTTCTCGTTGAGATTGAAGACCTCAAGCAGGCCTTTGACCAGATTGTTTCTCAGGAAGCGGTCTGTAGTGCCGTCCGGCGCTAAAAGACCGACCAGATCTACTGCTTGAAATTTACCATCTAATGTATCTATAAATAACGCCTCTTTGTCCCAAAAGCTATTGGTCATTACCTCGTTATAACCTGTCTCAACCAGATGACTCCGGGCCGTTCGGGTAACATCATATATCCGGTCTGGCTGAGCCACCTTCAATTCAATACAGGGCGGCGTGACCGGTATCTTGTCATAACCATAAATACGGGCCAATTCTTCTATGATATCCACTTCAATATTAATATCCGGCCTAAAAGACGGCGCCACGAGTTCAAATCCCTTGGCGCTGGATTTCTTTATCATCAAGCCCAAACCTATTAGGATTCTCTTTATTTCCGGTGCAGGAATGGCAATACCCAGGATACGGCTGATGCGTTCGGTTCTGAGCACCACCTTTCGGTCTTTGTATTTAAGATAATCCAGCACCTGATAGCCGGTGAGCGTTCCACCTGCCATCTCAAGTATAAATCCGGCTGCCCGTTGCGAGGCGGTGACTACGCCTTTGGGGTCGACAATCCGCTCAAAGCGGTAGGACGAATCAGTCGGCAGGGCCAGATGCCTGGAGGTACGCCGGATACAGGTCGGATTAAAATAGGCGCTCTCCAAGAGGATGTTCTTGGTGGATTCAGTTACCTCGGTGTCCTTGCCGCCCATGATACCAGCCAGGGCCACGGGTTTTTGGGCATCGGCAATCACCAGCATGTCAGGCGTCAATACATATGTCTTGGCGTCTATGGCCACTAAATTCTCGCCCTTGGCCGCGGTCCGGACAATTATTTCCTGTCCGGCCAGTTTATCCAAATCAAAGGCATGCAAGGGCTGTCCGGTCTCCAGCAGCACCCAGTTAGTGATATCAACTACATTATTAATGCTCCTAAGGCCGAGAGATTCCAAATGATTCTTGAGCCAGGCCGGTGACGGGCCGACCTTAACATCCCGGATAATCCGGCCGGTATACATCGGGCAGAGTTTGGGTTCCTTTATCCGGATAAAAGGCGCGATCTTGGATTTGGCCGCCGGGATTTTGGATTTCTGGCCGGGCTTTGCCTTGGCTTTGGTAATCAATGCTGTTTCCCGGGCAATGCCGATAAAGGACAGGCAATCCGGCCGGTTGGCCGTAATCTCAAATTCAAAGACGGTATTATCGCCCTGGCCTTCCAGACTCTCCACCTTGACCCCGTGCCGGGTCAACAAGTCAGCCAGTTTCTTGGGCTCTAAGGCCACCGCGCAGTATTCTTTTAGTATCGCGTAGGTTATCTTCATTATATCAACCCCTATATCGCTCCGCTCAGCGGGATAAGAGCCAGTAATTTGCTCCGCGCAAACTGGCTCTAAAATTGGCTTAAAAAATTCAGATGGTTTTCAGTAAACAGCCGAATATCATTTATGCCGTGCTTGAGCATAGCCACCCGTTCCACGCCCATGCCAAAGGCAAAGCCGGTATATTTCTCCGGGTCGTACTTGACGTGGTTCAATACATTAGGATGGACCATGCCGCAGCCCAGGATTTCAATCCAACCCTCGCCGCGGCAGACCGGACAATTTTCGCCGGAACCGGTAGTGCCCTGGCCGTGGCAGAATACGCAGGAGATATCCACCTCGGCGCTGGGTTCGGTGAACGGAAAAAACGACGGCCGGAACCTGGTCCGGGTGTCCGGGCCGAATATCTCTTTGCAGAAGATGTCCAACACGCCTTTGAGATTGGCAAAGGTAATATCCTTATCAACCATTAGGCCTTCGACCTGGTGGAACATAGGAAAACGGGAAGGTGTCGGGGCATCGGGCCTGAAGACCTTGCCCGGCACGATAATCCTGATGGGCGGTTTTACTTTTTCCATAGTCCGAATCTGGACCGGCGAGGTATGGCTGCGCAATAATAAATTCCGTTGGCTGTCTGCCTGGCCGGTAGGCAGGTCCGCCACGTAAAAGGTATCAAAGGCGTCGCAGGACGGATGGTCGGCCGGAACATTAAGCGCCTCGAAGTTATAATAAGGCAATTCTATTTCCGGGCCGTAGGCGCAATCAAATCCCAGACGCCTGAACACGTCTATTATCCGGAAAAAGGTCTGGTAGAGCGGATGATACCGGCCAGTGTGTTTCTGCTCGCCCGGGATGGTGGCATCGAATAATACCGTGGCGGCTTTAGGCCCTACTGCCTTTTTGAGTTCCTCGACCTTGCGGTTGAACGACTCGGTGACCGAATCCTTGAGCTGGTTGATAAGCTGGCCCAGCTTGGGCTTCTCATGCGCCTCAACGCCAGCTATTTTCTGGGATGCCTGGCGAATCAGGCCGGCCCGGGACAGGTATTTATGCTCGAATTGCTTAAGCGTTTCCAGCGCGTCCTTGGTCTCGGCCTTAATCTCGGCCAGTTTGTCCAGGGCGCTGGCTTTGAGTTGGGAAAGTTCCGATTCTATCTCTTGTAGAGACATAACTGCTGATTAGCTACAATGACACCTGATACCAGTATCCGGTATCCTGTATCATTTCTCAGTTTTGCGATGTCGCCATAGCCACGATTTTATCAAAGGTGGTCGGGTCAGAAATAGCCATATTGGAAAGTATCTTCCGGTTCAGATCCATATTGGCTTTCTTTAACCCGTTGATGAACTTGCTGTAGGTAACGCCTTTGGCCCTGAGGGCGGCGGTCAGGCGGGTAATCCAGAGCCGGCGGTAGTCGCGCTTCTTGCGCTTCAGGCCGAAATAGGCGTCCACCCGCGCCTTCATAATGGTCTCTTTGGCCGTGCGATAGAGCCGGTGCCGGCCCTGGTCATAGCCCTTGGCCAACTGCATGGTCTTCTTGACTCGTTTGTGCCTGGCGACTGCTGATTTTACGCGCATAATTTCACTCCTTACCCACTGGGTTATCCCAATATATATCGGGATTCACGATAATATAAATATCAAGAAAGTTGACTATATAAAAACAACGTCCAATGTCAAGAAATTGAACACGAATACCATAATTCCTATCGCAACCTTTATGCCCGCCCGGTGTTTTAATACACGAAATAAGAAGGCTTGGGATAAGATTTGAAGACCTGACAATAAAATACCCGTGTAAATCGTTATAAATATGTGTAATAACATTGTAAACCTGCCTTTTGGGCAATAGGAGGATTTATTATGAGAAAACTGTTGATAAGCGCCCTGATAGCCGCGGCGCTGGTGACCATAAGCGGCTATACCGGCAACCAATGCTATTCAGAAAAAACATCTTCTAAACCTGATTGCGAAGAGCAAATCCGCGGGTTATTTGAGGAGATTATGCTCCTCAACCTGGTTAACGGCCTTAATCTCACCGAAGACCAAATAAGGCAAATCCTGCAATATAATAAGGAAGTCCAGTCGCTCAAAGCACAGACGGAAACAGAAAATACCCGGACCTTAAATGGCGTAATCAACGCCTATACGGAACTTAAATCCACATTGGAAAAGAATGAAGGCATTCCCAAGGATATCGAGCGCCAGGCCTTCATGATGGAACAGGAAGCCAAAAGGATTAACGGCGAATTGATGGAAAGCGTGGCTAACATAGAAAAAGAATTAACCGGCGTGTTGATCGAGTCACAGGTGGAAATAATCAACAATTTCAATCCCTGCCTGATACCGCCCAAGGACCTCAAGGACCCGGTCCGGGCCGGCCAGGCCGCCAACAGCGAACAAGGACTGGATATGCTCCGGCGCATCCGAAAGATGCCTCAGGATGTCTATGAGGACAGGAAGCCGGAAATCGTTGAACGCCATCTGGAGAACATCCAGAAACACGTGGGCAAGTTAAACGACGAGGAGAAGAAACACGAAGCCGAACGGCTCAGCACCGTAATGGACAAGGCGCGCAAGATGTCGGATAAGGATTTTGAACTCAACGGGCCGGACCTGGCCAGGGAATTCTTCAACGACAGTAAAAAGACGCTGGAAAAAGACAAGGAACTGCAGAAAGAAGCGGAAAAAATACGCCATGAAAGACACGGCGGGCCGACTCGCCTCGGCAAATTCCTGCTCAATCCCAGAATCGTGCCGATACTGGAAAAGCGACTGGAACTGATGAAGAACGCCAAACAACTGCCGCCGGCGGATTTGGATAAGATAAAAACCAGGTAAGAAAAGCAACCACAGATAGCACAGATAATCAGAAAGGGAAACCCGCTATGAAGAAAATATTAATATTGGCTATCGTAATGGCATTCATTACGATAAACCTCCGGGCAGAGGAACAGGACCCGCTGGAACAGAAAATCGCCAAGGTCCGGGAGGAAATCTCGCTGACCAATCTCATCAACGGCCTGAACCTGAGCGAACAACAACTCTCCGAACTCATCCCGACACTCAAAGAAGTTCAGGAAATGCGCAAGTCATACCGGGAAAAACATAAGGCGCTGGGAGAAGAAATGCTCAAGTCATTTGAAGACCTGAAGAAAAACCTGGAAAACGGCCCGAAACTCCCGGCTGATGTGGCAACCCAAGCCGGCGGATATAACGAACGGGCCAAGGAACTGGGCGAGGAATTCAAGAAGAAAATAGCCCCCTACCAGGAGAGGATTGAGAATGTCCTGACCGAGGCGCAGAAGATAGTCATTGATGATTTCAAGCCCTGCCTGCTGCCGCCCAAGAGCCAGAAGAATCCGGTCCGGGTCGGACAGGCCAAGTCCAATGAACAGGCCATCGAACATCTCCGAAAACTCCGCGAGGTGCCCCAGGATGTCTATGAGCAGAAACGGGACAATATCCTGAACCGGTATTTCTCCAAGTTTGAGGAGAAAAAGGGCAAGATGAACGATGAGGAAAAGTCCAAGGAAAAGAAGCGTCTCTTTGAACTGGCCGACCGGGTCAGGGCAATGAGCGCCGAGGAATTCGAGTTGAATAAAGGCGAACTGGCTGAGGAATTTATCATCAAGGACCGGGCCGAGGAACTTGAGGGCCAGTTAAAAGACATCCTGGAATACCGCCACAAGGATAAAGGGGGCTTGAACAAAATCGGTCGGTTCTTCCTCAAGCCGGAGATGCTGGGGATACTGGAAACCCGTTTGACCAGTTTGAAAAACTTCAAGCCGTCCGAGCCGGCTAATCTGGATAACATCAAAAGCCAACCGGAACCTGATAAGAAGAAAAAATAGGTTATGCCGCACAAGTGTTCTGAACCAAAAAGAAGTCCGATAATCTCACGGCGCGAGTTCTTCAGGCAGGTTTCCGAAATGGGACTGGCCGCGGCCTCGCTGCCGCTGGCCCTGAAAGTATTTCTGGACTTCAACCAACAAGTCTGGGCAGAATCTAAGGATGTTCCCAAATCTATCGGGGCTCAATATTACGAGAAACTGCCTGACAATAAAATCAAGTGCACGCTCTGCCCCAATTTCCACATCTACGGGCCGGGCGAGAGGTCATTCTGCTTTACCCGGGTCAACCGCAAAGGCATCCTGATGTCGCAGGCCTATAATAATCCCTGCACCATCAGCGTTGACCCGATAGAAAAAGGACCGTTCAATCATTTCCTGCCGGATACCAATTCGCTGGCGCTGGCCATCGGCGGCTGCAACCTACGCTGCCTCTACTGCCAGAACTGGCAGGTCTCGATGGAAAAACCCGAGAAGACCGCCAAGTGCGACTGGACCAGGGAAGACGCACTGGACGGCGTGAAGAAGAAAGAATGCAAGACCATCTGTTATACCTACACCGAACCCATGGTTTACCCGGAATATGTCCGAGAGGTTTCGGCCTACACCAGCTCCAAGGGAATTCGCAACCTGGTCTGCACCGCGGCCTTTGTAAATCCGCAACCCTTAAAGGATATCTGCAGGAATGTCAGCGGATTTGCCGTCACCCTCAAGGCATTTAACGACAAGTTCTACCAGAAAATCTGCGGCCAGTCGCTGCCCACCATACTGCAGTCAATGGAAATAATCAAGGCGGAAAAGAAGCACCTGGAAATCGTCAATCTCATCGTGCCATCCTATAACGATGACCTGGAAGTAATCAAAAAGATGTGCCAGTGGGTCAAGAAGAACCTGGGCCAGGATACGCCGCTGCATTTCGGGAGATTCCATGCCGAATACAAACTCAAGGACTTGCCGGACACGCCGGTAAAAACCGTGGAATCCGCGCGTCAGATTGCCTTTGATGAGGGGCTGAAACACGTCTATACCTTCAATGTCGCGCCGCACGAGGGCAACAATACCTACTGCCCGTCCTGCCAGCAGCCGGTTATTAAGCGACTGGCCTTCAAGGTGCTGGAAAATAACCTGCCCAAAGGCGCCTGCAAGTTTTGCGGCCATAAACTGGCCGGCGTCTGGCAATAAACCATCCCATCTTACCGCAACTCCATGCCTATAAAGGTGTAGAATATATTATTGACCCCGTTAGAAACAGGTCGTCCCATAGGGACGACCGTCTCAACGGATAAAAGATTAATCAGGAGAAATTTATTGATATTAATATCATATTTTTCTAATAGTTATATCAGTTGTTTCTAACGGGGTTGACATCTATATAAAATAATTATCTTCATCGCAATTATGACTAGAAAAGGCATCACATTAGTCCTGGTCCTGCTGATACTGACGGCCTTGATAATGCTGGGCATACCTTTTGCCATCTCCATGCTCTACAAGGAAAAGACCAGCAAGGACACGCTTCATATAACCCAAAGCCGCATTGCCGCATCCGGGGCCCGCAACAGCGCCATTAACCTGCTCCTGCGCACCCATGATTTCTACGAACTACAACCCTATCCGGCGCCGTTTAATGACCCTGATTGCGATACGCTAAGGGAAATGTCTCTCGATTTATCCCAACTTAATATCACCGACACCTCCAATTCCAAGGGCATCATCTGGTCGTCCTACGCGGAGGATGAGCAGGGCAAGATAAATATCCTGACCGCGCCCCGTCGGGTGGTTGATTACTTAAAAACACTTATCAAACCGAATGAAGACATCCAGCATTTTATCACTGAATACTCTTACCGATCTACGCCCTGGATTGGCGCGCAGAACCTGGCGGGCTACCGCCGTTATCTGGCATCAGACGGAAATACTTACGATATCATTTACGTAGATAATCCTGTTCCCTGCGGCAATGAAGAGGGTTTGCGGGTGCGCCTGCATCAAGGCGACCAAGAAGTTATTGCCTACGTGGCCAAAGAACCCTGTCCGTTATGCCCCATAGCCGGAAGACCGGCTATGCAAGAAACACCGGACAAGGTAAATGGAACCACAGGATATCATAATGCGTGGGTTACCGCTTATGATACCCCCCCAATAATATGGCGTAATTTCGGCGCATCCGAGGCGATATGGTTAGATCGCACGATAACAAACTCTTTCCTGACCGAGACCACCACGGTTGAAATAGAACAACCTCATCCAGTGAATATCAATACCGCATCTAAAGAGGTGCTACTGGCATTATTCACCGGCGTAGGCAGTAATGACGCCATAACCAATACCACAGTTACCCAGGCAGAAGCCCAAACACTGGTTGATGAAATAACAAAAGCCCCTCTTATCGGGCCACCTGACCTTGAACAGGTCATTTCAAATACTCTTAGTTCAGACCAAAGAGGCCAGATGCAAAAATGGCAACTCTGGCTGAATTCATTTTATCCCCGGGATGCCACAACATATTTAGCCAATATCGTTGAAAGGCACTATACCGGCACCATGCCTTTCTGTTACCGTTCTTATGACATCTATACGCTCAATTCCACCGGCATTGTCAATTACCCGTCCGGCAACCAGGCGTCGGTTACGACCATTAATGAGGTGGTCGATATTGCGCCGGTAAGCGATGTCATAACCTGGAGCATCGAAAGTCAATACGATTTCGATAAGGAGTTCTACACTTATCTGGGCAATCCTTTCAAGATGACCACATATCCATATCTGACTAAATTAGGCATACGAGATGACTCGCAGGCCAACTTAAATCCTGATTATTCCCGCGATCCCGATATCGGCGCTCTGAAACTAAGAACTGCCATTGATAACCGCAGGATAAATCCTTTAGGAACAACATCTTCGTTCTCTGATACTTATGATGGACAGAAAATACCCTTACCACCACCGGAGCCAGCAGGACTGAGATACCCTACTGCCAGCACTGTCCAAACCACCACCCTTGACATCCAGCCCGGCGGCGTTGAATTCTGGATAAAGTTTGATAGCATACCGGGATTGGCTAACCTGTTTGATATCAAGCAGCAGGATTACGAAAACAGGCTAGCATTATGGTATAACAACGGCCAACTGGTCTTATCAGTCTGCGACGCCACGAAGGAAGAAAAGGCCGCCCAAATCAGGGCACCGGTTACTTTTGAGCCGGAAGTCTGGTATCACATCGGCGCCTTTTGGGAAGGCACAAAATACGCCCAAATGGCCCTGTTCTTGGACGGCCGGCCTATCGGCTCTTTCGGCCATTATGATAATTCAAGCCCCCAGCCAATTCTGACCCAGCTCACGGCCAATATATCTGATGTAAGCGGTATGGATAATAGCCAGAATGAAATGACTATTAATGTCGGGTCCACTGACGGGTTCCCATCTGCCGGCGTTATTGAAATCGGCATAGAAGCCATTGATTATATCTCAAAGACGGGTAATGGCTTTATCGTCCAGACTATCTGGAACCCGATGAGCCCAACCCAATTGGCACTTACCGGCAGGGGCAGCCGTTGGACTCCTATCATTTCTCATACTGCCGGAGCAAAGGTTACGATTTACGGCTACTCAAATCCATTCATTGACAATTTCCTAATAGCCATAAGCCTAACCCCATTCATTCTACCGGGTAACCCATTGTGTATGGGCGGTGCAACATTAATTGATACGATTCCCATAACCTCGCCCGGTAATATCGTTATTGATAAACCGGGCAGCCAAATCGGGGCCAATGATACAAGCATTCCCATTACGTCAACCTTTGTAACCATGACCATAACTGGCTTACCTTCCAAGGGGTATGTTCGAATTGATAATGAGGTAATCTATTATGACTCATATGTCACCAGCACATCTACCTTAGAAAACTGCCAGCGCGGAGCAGAGAACACTACGGCGTCAGTGCATTCTGGCGGTCCTATCACACCTACCCCGTCTAACCCACCTGCTGCTGTTCAAGTATTCTCAATCCAGGTTTCTGACACTACCAACTACAATTCACCGGCCATCATCCAGATTGATGACGAATGGTTTGGTCCGCTCCAGAAAGCAATCACTAATACTAACTTCTTTGTCGGACCCATCGCTAACGGCGCGCCATCGATATTGGCCCGTGGCTGGGTTTCAAGCCCCACTACTCATAGCCCTGATACCCCAATCATCCCGGTCTTTTTCGCCCAACACCCTTATACCGGAAAGAATGATACCGTTACTATAATTGAAAGCAACCAGGCTAATCCTAAAGAAGAGAAAACAGTCAGGAATGCGGTGAACAAAAATAGAGCCCCGGTTTTTCTATTTAGCGGCAGTATACCTGACGGTTACAGCGCGACTAGAACTCCACCCAGTTTATTTGCCTTTAGTGACAATCTCTCACGTAATTACACGGTTGACGGCATGGTCACCCGCCTGCTAAAATTCCCGTCCGATGAACTGCCGTCCTATTTCCCGGCTACCTCCTTTACCATCGGCTCCAACCTCTCGGCCACAATTGATGAGGTGAAATTCTTCAGCGACGCCAAGGATAACCGTGTTATAACCGAGACGCTCCTGGCATCGGATAGTGGCAAAACAACTGTTACACTAAGCGATACATTATCAGCTAATAGCGGACTCATTAAAATCGGCGATGAATACATCGGATTTGCCTCCACATCTACCAGCACCCTGACGGCCTGCGTCAGGGGTTATTTGAACACCCCTATCCAGACGCACGATTATGGCCAGCGGATATTCAATCTAAGCAGGTTTTTGCCGGTCACGGCCTTGAGCCAAGGCATATTTCCGGAAAACTTTAGGATACCCATCAAATCATCTGGCGGATTTGCCAGCAACGGTTATGTCCTGATCGGGGATAACTTTAATACCGGAGAAGTGGCCGGTTACTTACAGACGAGCGGCGGATTCTTGAGAATGCCGGAGCATAGTAACGGCATATTCAGGGGAATGTTCGGGACCAGCCCTCAAAACCACCAAACCAATACGCTCTGCTATGCTATTCCATTCAGGTATTGGCATTTGGAGAAAGCAAACGCCTTTGACAGCCAGATGGCCTATTTCCAGGCCGCGCACCTGGCCCGGGGCGCCACCTGGAAGCGAATCACCTGGGACGAGGAACATATCCCCAGCAATGATAACCTGATTCGCCTGAGATTCCTGGTCCGGTTTGATAACCAGCCGGCCTGGAATACTACTCCAAACAACCAGCCGGGCGGGATATTCGAGTTCACTAACCCAACCGACCCTAATGAATTGAATGTCAAGGCCGACCAGGTAGAAGTAATGGTCTTTTTCCAATATCTGCCCGGCGCCTTAACCGGCAATGCCTGGAAACGCTCGCCATTACTGAAAGATATCCACGTAACATACGCCAAACCCATTATAACCTTATCAAAGCAGGAAAGATAGATGCTGACTAATAATACTAAATCTATCAGAGGGTTTACGCTGGTAGAAATCATCATTGCCGTGAGTATCTTCGTTTTCCTGTCCGTTTTGCTGGTCGAATTCCTCCAGCGCGGGCTGGATTTATGGAAGACCGGGGAAAACCGGGGCGACGTTTACGAACGGGGACAGATAGTTATGGAACAGATAAAGAAAGACCTGTCCGGCGTATTCAACGAGCCGGTCAGCCGGACCGTCATAACAAATAACTTTAATACCGCATTGTATATTGATGCCCAGGATTCCAAAGAGCCATCTTTTTATTCCGGCCTTGACCAGAACAACAATCCCTGGCTTTATGTAATCCGGATGGATAATGACGAGTTCTACACTCTGGTCTCGACCACGCCGGCGGTTTCACCCACCTACAAGGTAAATAAGGAACGGATTGTCTATTACCTGGAAACTTCTGCCGGGAAACCGCAATTAATCAGGGGCGTCATCAGTGAAACAGTGGCGGCCGGTTTCTGGCAGCCGGGATTGGGGCCGCAGAATCCTATTACTCCAACGCAAAGTTCTCAGGCCTTTGATGACGTTCTGTATTTGGGCGGAATATTTTCCGGCACGGTTCCGGCCTGGGATTCCCGGATAACATCTTCGCCGCCTGCGCCAGCCGGAACTTACCTGCTTATGCCGCAAAACCTGCCGGCCACGGTCAAAATCACCCTGGATATAAAATCCATGCCGCTAAACAGCCCTAAAATCACCCTGACCGACAGTTTGGTCGGCGACACCGCGACCATAAATCTTCCCCGGACGCTGTTAGGCGCCGGAAGCTTCCTCAAGGTTGATAATGAATGGTTGATGGTCCAAAGCAAATCATATTATAAATTGAACGTGCTGCGCGCCCAGAGAAATACCATCCTGGCGCCGCATAATGGCGGCAGTGAAGTCCAATACGGCGAAACCATGGAAAGCACGTTTTATTTGCCGACCAATATAAGATGAAAATAAAGTTAAATAGCGGGTTTAGTTTTCTGGAGATTCTGGTAGCCCTGATGATTCTGGTATTCGGACTGACCACCATCTTCGGGCTGTTCGGAGCCGCCACCTATTCGCACCGACGGAGTGTTAACGATGAAACCATTTCCCGAATGGCCACCACCATATTCTCGGAACTGGAAAGCGGCCAGCACCCGGCGTCCGTTGATTTACAGGACCGCGCCGACCAGACGCATTCACAATTCCCGGGCATCTATACTTATGACCTGACATTCTCAACAGTTACCGGCACTGAACCGACCAGTCGCGTAGTAACCCTGGCTATTAAATGGGGCAAGAACCAACAGGAAACATTCCGGACGCTCATTATATTCCCATTGCGGTAAAGTATCCGTGCGTCTTAGGACTTTTCTGTGCCGGCCGGTTTGAGCTGCAAATCATTCTGCTGTGTTTCCAGGAATTGGCCAATCTTGCGGTATTTCTCATACCTCTGCTGGACCAGAGTATCAATCGGTATGGTGTGCAATTTATCCAACGCGGTTAATATGCTTTTCTTGAGATTATCTGCGGTGGCGTTGTAATCACGGTGCGCCCCACCCAGCGGCTCAGGGATAATCTCATCAACTATCCCCAATGACAATAAATCATAAGAAGTCAGTTTCAGCACCTTAGCCGCTTCGGGCGCCTTGGCATTGCTCTTCCACAATATGGCCGCGCAGCCCTCGGGCGATATAACTGAAAAATATGAGTTTTCCAGGATGGCAAAATGATCGCCCACTCCGATGGCCAGCGCCCCGCCGCTGCCGCCTTCGCCGATGACCACGCAGATTATCGGCGTCTTTAGATGCGACATTTCAAAGATGTTCTGGGCGATAATCAGTGCCTGGCCCCGTTCCTCGGCCCCGATGCCCGGATAAGCGCCCGGCGTATCTATCAGGGTAACGATGGGCAGATTGAATTTCTCAGCCAGTTTCATCTTGAGTTGCGCCTTGCGATAACCCTCAGGATGCGGGCAGCCGAAATGGCAGGTCACCCGGTCGTGGATATTTTTGCCCTTACGGGTGCCGATAAGCATGACCTTGTGGGCCCCGATCTTACCCATGCCGCAGACCATGGCCGGGTCGTCGCGGAACGAACGGTCGCCGTGCAGCGGCACGAAATCGGCTCCGCACAGAAGATGGATATAATCGGTCACCTGCGGCCGGGACTGGTGCCGGGCCAGCAGCACCCTCTGCCAGGGCGTCAGATTCTTGTAGATATCCTTCTTGAGGAAAGCCGCCCGGGCCCGAAGCTTTCTTATCTCATCGGAAAGGTCTATCTCGGCAATCCTGGAAAAACCCTCTAACTGGGTAATCTTATGCTCCAGTTCCAGGATCGGCGTCTCAAAATCCAGCCCTTTTATATTCTCTTCCATAAGCAATTATAATTACCCACCCACCATATCAAAAATATTATTATTATGAGCAGTGGGGTTTTAGCAGAAATCCAATATGGTTGTCAAGTATAAATAATATTCATATCAAAAATATCCGGCCGCGTCAAGAGAAATATATAAAACCCTTGCGATTATTATTCCGGTGTGCTAATATGGCTCTATGGCTCATCTAAAAAGATTCTATAGTGATTCTGCCGCGCCGGGCGGGATAATTATCCTGGACCAGGCCCAATCAAACCATCTCAAGAACGTCCTGCGCCTGAAACTCGGCTCAACGGTCGAGGTCTTTAATAACCGCAATGAATCATATATTGCTGAAATCGCCTCCATATCGCCCAAAAGCCCTGTCAAACTAAAGATTCTCTCTTTAGTGGTTGCTAACCATTCTGTATCCCGTATCCCGCATCCCGTATCTCCAAATATCACCCTGGCCTGCGCCATTGCCAAGGGCAGCCGGATGGACTGGCTGGTGGAAAAATCAGCCGAGATTGGGATGGCCAGATTGATTCCGATTATTACTGAACGAACTGTAGTCAAACCCGATGCCGCGTCCAAGAATAAAATAGCCCGCTGGCATAAGCTGGCGGTGGTAGCCGCCAAACAGACCGGCCAGAATGCCGTCCTGGCTATTGACAATCCCATTCCCTTCAATCAATTAACCAACATCATAACTAATTTCTCGCTCTCACTGATAGCCGTGCCCAATGCCGATAAATACTTGCCAGAGGTGCTGAAAAAAGCTAACCTGACAGGCGGAAATAAAATATTATACCTGGTTGGTCCGGAAGGCGATTTTACCAGGGAAGAAGTCGCCGCTGCCATCAAATGGGGTGTCCAGCCGGTCCGGCTGCCGGTTAACTCCATCTTGCGAGTGGAAACCGCGGCCATAACCATGCTGGGAATGTTATTATATCACTTTACTTCTAATTAATCCCCTCTATTAAGAGGGGCAAGGGGTGTATCAAATGCGTCAGTTAAAGAAACCCAAGACCGCTTATATCTGCCAGAAATGCGGCGCCGCCAGCCCTAAATGGCTGGGCCGATGCCCGGAATGCGGCGAATGGGGAACCATTATCGAAGAACTGGTCGCCCCAACATCCGCTACCCCGCGACAGTCCCTGGGACAGGAAAAACCCGTATCCATCAATGACATCAAAGTCCTAACCTCCACCCGTCTGACCAGCGACATCAAGGAATTCGACCGCATCCTGGGCGGCGGAATCGTGGTCGGCTCGGCCACGCTTATCGGCGGCGACCCGGGCATCGGCAAATCAACCATCCTGCTGCAGGTCTGCAATAAATTGGCCCAGGGCGGCATCAAGATACTTTACGTCAGCGCCGAGGAATCGGTTTACCAGACCAAGATTCGGGCCGAACGGCTCAATATCACCTCGGACAATCTCTGGATTGTCTCGGAAACCAATATCGCGCTGATTGCCGCCTATATAGATGAATACAAACCCAATCTGGTGGTGATTGATTCTATCCAGATGGTTTATAAGCCGGAAATACCGACCTCACCGGGCACGCTCACCCAGGTGCGCGAATCAGCCATGGATTTGGTCTATCTCTGCAAACGCTCCCATATCTGCCTGTTCCTGGTCGGCCACATCACCAAGGAGGGCTCGCTGGCCGGGCCAAAGAGTCTGGAGCATCTGGTGGATACAGTCCTTTACTTTGAGGGCGACCGGTTCCAGTCATTCCGCATCCTCCGGGCCGTCAAGAACCGCTTCGGCTCAACCAACGAAATCGGCATCTTTGAGATGAAGGAAGACGGACTGTCTGAGGTTACCAATCCATCGGAGTTATTTATCTCCCAGTCCAATCAAGACGTTGCCGGCACCGTGGCGATTTCCACGCTCATCGGTTCGCGGCCGTTTTTGGTTGAAGTCCAGGCACTAACCTCAAGGTCTTATTATGCCGCGCCCACCCGCCGGGTTAGCGGAGTGGACTTTAACCGCACGGTCATGATTCTGGCCGTGCTGGAGCGCCGGCTCGGCCTGACCCTGGGCTCCCAGGACGTCTATGTCAACGTGGTCGGCGGTGTCAAGATAGATGAACCGGCCGCAGACCTGGGCATTGCCTTAGCCGTCTTCAGCTGCTATAAAAATAAGCCCCTCCCGGCCGGCATGGCCTTTATCGGCGAGGTCGGACTGACCGGGGAAATCAGGCCGGTCAACCAGATTGAAACCCGCATCCAGGAGGCAGTCCGGCTGGGATTCAAGAAGATTGTTATCCCCCAAGGCAATGCCAAAAACCTGAAAACCAAAGACGTAAAACTTATTACGCCGTCGTATCTATCGGAAATAATAAAGGAGTTATTCTAAAACACTAAATACCAGAGTAACACGCACTAAGCGAAGCGTGACCACGAAGTGAATAACACGAATGGAACGAATCACACGAATAACTAAATTCGTCTTATTCGCCGTATTCGTGAGATTCGTGTTCTCTTCTTTACATTTGGCTAATATATTACTATTTGTGTTTAAAGGAGTTTTATATGAAAACTGTCAAGGTCTATTCAACGCCCACCTGCCCCTGGTGCGTCCGGGCCAAGGAATATCTCAAAGGCAAAAATATACCCTTTGAGGATATTGATGTCGCGGCCGATACGGCAAAGGCCAAGGAAATGGTCAAGGTCTCAGGCCAGATGGGCGTGCCGGTCATTACCGTGGATAACGAGGTGATTATCGGATTTGACCAGAATAAGTTGAATCAATTGCTGGGCGCTAAATAAGATTGCTTCGCTTACGCTTCTAATGACTGTCATTGCGATGGCGCCAACGGCGCCAGAAGCAATCCCATCAGTCATCTCGCTCTAATCCCTCCGTTATCACTACGGGATAAGAGACAGTACGTCACTTCGTTCCTACTGTCTCTAATATACCCTTATCGGCATGACCACGGTCTGTTTGTTTTCCAGCGCCAATCGTCTCTGAATCCTGAGAGCGGTTTCATTATGTAGTATCTGTGTAAAGAAGTTCTCGTCCTTGAAGACCAGTTTACTGCTGAAGAATACCGAGCGGGGATATTCCCTGTGTATCTGATTGCTCAGGGTCACCAACATCTCTATGGTATCCACCGAGACGTCAAACCGGTATTCGGCATAGAAACCGAAGTCATTGGCCATCTGGACGTATTTCTTCATATCCGTCTCGGTATTGGCGCGCAGGTTCTCCACCTCGCTTACTCCCTTAAATCTTCCGATATCCAACTCCCCTACCGAGACAAAAACGATTCTCTTGAATATCTTGGGGAACAGTTTTTCCACCGAGAAGAACATATGAATCCCAAAGCCGTTATAGCCGCTGACCAGAAGCACGGCCGTCGGCTCTTCAGGCGGGATTTTCTCGGGTATGGGCTGCAGGTTTTCCAGCCGCGGCACATTAGTGAGTATATCGTCCAGCCTCTTGAGGGCCCGGCGGGTGGATAAATAATGCTGTTTAATAATGACAGCTACTACGATCACGCCCCCGGTAATTAACAAGGTCAACCAGCCGCCCTCGCTGAACTTAAAGGCGATTAATATCAACAGAACGCTTGTTGTTAACAAGAACCCGGTGGAATTAACCATAAACTTGCCAAACCACTTATTATTCTGGCCCCTGACTTGGAGCCAGTGCCGACACATACCTAATTGGGAAAGCGAAAAGGTGATAAAAACGTTGATGCTGTAAAGCACGACCAGGAAAGCAACACTGCCTCTGGTAAGCATGACAATGGCGATGGAACCGAGTCCCATAAACAGAATGCCGTTGGAAATAGTCAGCCGTTCGTTCAGGTGGGTAAAGCGCCTCGGCATCCACTGGTCCAACGCCATATTGGACATTACGCGTGGACCATCAATAAAACCGGCCTGAGCCGCCACAAATAACAACGCCGCCTCAGAAACAAGCGTCAAAATCACCAGCCACTGGCCGAATGGCGTATTCCATGTCTGGACAATTCTCTCAAACAACGTGGCATTAAGTGTTTTACCCTCGCTAACCACAACCTGAAATAGCCCATAGAAAAGCAGGATAAATCCCGAAACCAGCGCCAGGGAAACTGCCATATAAAGCATCGTTTTTTTGCCTGTTTGCACCCTTGGTTCGCTTAAAGTCGGTAAAGCGTTACTGACCGCTTCTATTCCTGTGAATGTGCCGGCGCCGTGCGTGTAGGCCTTGAGAAGTATAAACAGCATCGCCCAAATACCGGTAGTCTGCACCATTGTCCGGGTCTGGGGAATACTGTCCGCGACAAAAGATGCCAATGCAAAAGAGTGCTGGAATAATGCCGAACCAATCATAATTATATGGGTAATAACAAAAGTGGCAAATATGGGCAGTAAAACAGTAATGGACTCCTTAACCCCGCGCAGGTTAAGGATAATCAGTATACTTACGCCTAAGATACATGAAATCACCTTATATGACTGGAATTGCGGTGATAAGAAACTAAAAATAGCATCTACCCCGCTGGCCACTGATATGGCAATAGTCAGGACATAGTCAACAATCAGGGCAGAGCCGGCCACCACGCCGGCTGACGGGCTGATTAATTTGGTGGCCACGGTATAGCCGCCGCCGCCCAGCGGGAATTCCTCTATTATCTGGCTGTAAGAAAGCGAGATTATGGCAATGGTCATGGCAACAGCAATAGCCAGGTAGACCACCAAAAATCCGTTACCGTTTAAGCCGACAAAAGCGTGCTCCGGGCCGTAACAGGATGAGGACAGCCCGTCCGCGCCCAGGCCCACCCAGGCCAGCAGCGCCATCAGGGAAATCCGCCTGAATATGCCCGGATCAAACGGGTTCTTGGCCTTGCCTATCAGAAAATGTTTTATGTCGGATAATTTCATAAAATATAGTAATTCGCCACGAAGGCACCAAGGCACTAAGAGTTCTTTGTGTCTTGGTGGCTGAATAATTACTAAAAAAATAACCCATCCCGATATAATATCAGAATAGGTCATTATATAATGGCTGAAATCTATGGATAGGTCAATAAATATATATTATATATCATCGGATTGATATTTATGAAAGCCGGTTATTTACAACTCGGGGCCGATGAGATAGCCAACCAGGCAAGCCAGGCAACCCGGATACTGGCTCAATGCACCCTCTGCCCGCGTGAGTGCAAGATAAACCGACTCAAGGACGAGTTAGGTTTTTGCCAAAGCGGCAAAGAGGTTGTTATCTCTTCTGCCGGGCCGCATCTCGGCGAAGAACCGCCTATATCCGGGTCTAAAGGTTCGGGTACCATATTCTTCACCAACTGCAACCTGAGATGCGTCTTCTGCCAAAATTACCAGATTAGCCAGCAGGGTCATGGGCATCCGGTCACCACCGGCGAATTAGCCGATATCATGCTCTCGCTCCAGAAACAGGAATGCCATAATATCAATCTGGTCTCCCCGACCCATTTTGTCCCGCAGATTCTCTCGGCGCTGGCTCTGGCTATTCCTAAAGGACTGAACCTGCCACTGGTTTATAACACCAATGGCTATGACGCGCTGGCCACGCTTAAACTCCTGGATGGGATTGTGGACATCTACCTACCGGACATCAAATATGCGGATAACAGGTATGCCAAAGAATATTCAGGCGTAGATAATTATGTAAAGCACAATCGCCTGGCCTTAAAAGAAATGTACAGACAAGTCGGCAATTTAATCACGGACGAAAAAGGCATTGCCCAACGCGGCTTGCTCATCCGGCATCTGGTCCTGCCTAATCGCCTGAGCGGGACATTTGACTGTCTGGACTTCATTGCCAGAGAAATATCCAGGAATGCTTATATCAGTTTGATGTCCCAATATCATCCATCACACAAAGCGCATCAGCACCCGGAAATCAATCGGCGCTTAACTCCGGCAGAATATAAAGAGGTGGTGGCCTACGCCGAGAAACTGGGATTAGAGAACTGCTATATCCAGGAGTTAGTTAGCAGTGATGACTTCCTGCCCGACTTCCAAAAAGAAAATCCGTTTAGCCCAAATTCTATTTAACCTTGCCTGCGAGCCGTAGCGAGTCCCGATTATTTCGGGGCATTTTTTTTATACCCCACTCTTATATATATGCTTGGCGCCCATATAATGCCAGATTAGCCCCCATCTAATGCCAACTCGGCGCCCATATAATGCCAGCTTAGCCCCCATCTAATGCCAACTCGGCGTCCATGTAATGCCAGATTAGCCCCCATCTAATGCCAACTCGGCGCCCATGTAATGCCAGCTTAGCCCCCATCTAATGCCAACTCGGCGCCCATGTAATGCCAGCTTAGCCCC
>JACRIK010000036.1 GCA_016235865.1 Planctomycetota bacterium
CTCATCCCCGCGGAGCTCTGGCGCCGGGCCCAGGTCATGGGCTACCGCTTTCTGGGCATCACCGACCACGTGGACGCGTCCAACTTCGAGATGGTCTTTGCCCATCTTAAGGCCGCGGCCCAGAGCCTCAATAACAGCGCACCCCCTTATCTCATCCCCGGCCTGGAGTTCACCCATCTGCCCCCGGCTTTGATCGGCCCCTTAACCGCCAAGGCCCGGGCCCTGGGCGTGCCCCTCATCGTTATCCACGGTGAGACCCTGGCCGAACCCGTGGCCCCGGGGACCAACCTCGCGGCCCTGGAGGCGGACATCGACATCCTGGCCCACCCCGGCCTGATTACCTTGGAAGAAGCCGCGCTGGCCCGAGAAAAGGACATCTTTCTGGAGATTTCCGCGCGCAAAGGCCACTGCCTGGCTAACGGCCACGTAGCCCGGATGGCCCTGGAAGTGGGCGCTTCCCTCATCGTCGACACCGACAGCCACGCGCCCGGGGACCTCATTTTCCGGCAGCACGCGGAACGCATCGCCCGGGGCGCGGGCCTCACCGACACCGAAATCCAAACCCTCTTCACCAACGCCGAATCCCTGGCCCGCCGGTTAGCGGGCGTGTAGGGATGAAAAGATTTGGGGGAACCCCACTTTTTTAGAAAAAGTGAGGTTCCCCCAAACCCCCTCCTGGAAAAATATAAATTTTATGGCCATGTAGGGTGCGCCCTGCGCACCATTTTCCGTTTTATGCTTGCATCTTAGTTTCTGGTGCTGTCTTTTCTAAATAACTTAGCACAAAATCAACCCATCTTTGATACCAATACCAAGTTTTACTTACCATAATACCATATCCTTTTGATGGATTCTTGGCATCCTCCGCCTGCCATAATAAAGCATGTTGTCTTATATTGAAGCTCTTAAATCCAGCATCTACGGCAATTTTGACTACTTCGCTTGGCAAGAATTTTGGTCTTTCAACTTCTTGTTTAACCCAGTACTCCTTTGCAATATTTTGAGCTAACTCCGATTTTGGGTCAATAAATTCAAATACTCTGTCTGCTTGACCCGGCTTGCCTGCCAATTTTTTTGTAAAATTAATTCGGTAGGAGTATCTATCGCTATCAAATTCTCCTTGAGATAGAGAATTATCAAACTGAGCGATATATGCCTTAATTGAGTTGGGTATTGATAGCTTTGTGTCAGCAAAACTTTCTGCTTGTTGAAAAGTTAGCTCAGCAAACTGAATGCTATAAGATAGATTTTCATCAAGACCATATTTTTCACCGAAAAGATGTTTGAGATAATAATTATAATTTAATGCACAAGCTTGATATCTTCCTGATAAATAGGTATCCAATTCAACTGCCTGTTTGTGAACAATCTGATCCCTTAGTCCTATTAAAAAATATAAATTGTTTTTAGTATCTTTGTCTAAGGGACATTTTTCATAACGGAGACATCTCGATAGTTCCCAATATTTATATTGACCTTCTAGTTTTTCAAATTTTCTGCGCTTTTTAACGGTTTGAAAATAACGATATTCAATTTTCTGGGACCTATAATACGCATGTAAAAGGTATGTCCATGCGATATTCATAAGTACTATATAATTTTCTGTTTTGAAGACGATCAAAGGATTATTATATATCTGGATCGCCGCAAGGGCAGCTTCTCTTGAACTCCGAATTAGTTGAAGTTTCCGAGAATATATTGACCTTTTCTTCTTTATCATTTCCCTTCTCGCTTTTTCCTAAAAGTTTTTAGAAAATGTTTAAGCGTTAAAGATCATTTCCACCACTTTTCACAAGATATCATGGCCCAAAAATCACTGTTAGTCAAGCGTTCCTAATTCTATTATATAATTGACTTATTAAGGCAATTTCCATAAGTTAGGATCGTGACGATCGATGTAAAATTATGGTTAAAGCACAAAAGCTTAGCCATCCTGGATTTTTTCCTCCCCCGGCTCTGTCTTTTTTGCGGCGGGGTGGTGGCGGAGGAGGCGGGGGCCGCGGTTTGTCCGGATTGTGAAGGGACCATCGAGTGGGTGGAGAGCCCGGTCTGCCCTTGCTGCGGTTTGATGTTCCCTGTCCGGGAGGGGGAGGACCGGCTCTGCGGTTCCTGCCAGACGGACCCGCCGCGTTTTGCCCGGGCCCGGGCCGCCGCGGTCTATGAGGGGCCGGTGGCCAAGGCCGTCACCCGCTTCAAGTTCGGCCGGCAGATGGCCTATCTGCCGGTGATGCAGCACTGGCTGCAAGTCCCCAGGTGTGCGGAACTGGCGGCGGACGCGGACCTCCTGGTCCCCGTGCCCCTGCACCCCCGGCGCTTGCAGCACCGGGGATTCAACCAGGCCCTGCTCCTGGCCCGGGCCTTCCCGGAGGCCGAGATAGGACGGGAAACCCTGGCCCGGGTGCGCTACACCGTGCCCCAGGTCGGCCTCAACCCCAAGGAGCGCCGGGACAACGTGCGCCGGGCCTTTGCCGTGCCCCGGCCCGAAGAAGTCAAAGGCAAGAACGTCCTCCTGGTGGACGATCTCTACACCACCGGGGCCACGGTCCGGGAATGCGCCCGGGTGCTCAGGCGGGCCGGGGCCAAGCGGGTGGAGGTCCTCACCGTGGCGAGGGTGAAGCATGAATGATTTTCACCACAAAGACACCAAGGCACAAAGGGCCACAAAGAAATGATTAAAATAATTGTGCCGCAAGGCGGCACAATTATTTTATTTTTTTCCTTTGTGAATCTTTGTGTCTTGGTGTCTTTGTGGTAAAAAATCTTCAAGGATCGCCATGACCAACTGCCATACCAGCCATAAGGTAGTCTCCCGGGGAGCCGCGGCCCGCTGGGTCAAAAGGCTCCAGGCCCAGGGGGGGAAGGTGGTCTTCACCAACGGTTGTTTCGATCTGCTGCACCTGGGCCACGTGCGCTACCTGGAGGAGGCCCGCTCCCTGGGGGACGCCCTGATTGTGGGGGTGAACACCGACGCGTCGGTGCAGCGCCTGGACAAAGACCCGACGCGGCCTATTAATCCTGAAGGGGACCGGGCCGCGCTTCTGGCCGCGTTGGCCTGCGTGGACCGGGTGGTGCTCTTCGGGGAAGACACCCCCTTGGAGCTCATCACCGCGCTCCAGCCGGATATCCTGGTGAAGGGCGGCGACTACCGCCTGGAGGAGATCGTGGGCCGGGACGTGGTCCGGGCCCGGGGCGGCGAAGTCAAGGTCATCCCCCTGGTCCCCGGCTACTCCACTACCAGGCTTTTGGCCCGCATCCGCCAAGGGCGTTGATTCTTCATACTCCCCAAGTTTTCCTTGACAACCGGCCGAAAGACCCTTATCAATGACTGTAAAGTCAGTATAATGACCGGAAAGTCATTATAGCGGGATTGCCCTATTAATAAATTGGTATTCTAAGAACACTGGGGAATCCGACTCAATCATCCAGATTATTGCCTGCAGATTCCCTGCATCTGGATTTAGGGGAAGGATTCTGATAATTTTGGAGGAAACCCGTACTCCGCTTTGAGGAG
>JACRIK010000037.1 GCA_016235865.1 Planctomycetota bacterium
CCGGTTATTGCCTCGTTGGATAACATGATGAGGGAAACCGACGGCAACGGCTCTGGCGATTCGTGGCATGATCTCAATTTTGTCAAAGAGCGACTTGAATGTCAAGAAAAACAGGCATTAGAAAATATGTGGTCTGTCCCCACCCCAGTCCCCACCCCAGGCAGCGGAGTGGATACGCAGCGAAGGAATGGGAATAAATTCGTATGGCTTGCCCAGCTCATAGAATATTGGCTGGGTGTACCCAGATTACCGTGTTAAAGAAAATGCTGTTTTTATACCACAACGTCATCAAACTCAATAGAATAGCGGGAAAGAAAATATGTGGTCTGTCCCCGTAATGGGGACAGTCACCGGTTTTACAGGCCATTTTCTGGAATCATAAATATCATTTTTTACAGAAACGGTATCTATAAATTTTTTCAAGAGCTGTTTTATATTTATTTTTAATTTTCCTGCAAGCCATCCCCCTGGATTCAAGACCGTGGTCCGGGAATCCATAAACTGTTGACTTCCAGATGCATATACCGATGTATAGAATTACGAACTCGTGTGATATCGGATACTCATACCGATGTATAGAATGCCGAAACTATGGGATACCGGACACCTATACCGATGTATAGAATGCCTTAGCCGTTAATTGCTGAATGCATAGATGTCTATCTGTAATCCGCAAGGGGCGGACTGCCTAATACCAAGGCGGATGTATAGAATGCCGAAGCCGGCAGATGCCGGATGTCTGAGGGTGGGCTGGTAATTCGCTAAGAACTTCCGGCCGGATACCTATACCGATGTATATAATGCCGAAATCGTTGGATACCGTATACCTATACCGATGTATAGAATGCCAGAGCGGTCCGATACCGACTAAGGGGAGGTGGTATACCCCCCCCTGGCTCGAAAATCCTCCTTATTTATCAATGGGTTATGAAAAGTAAACGTGCAAAAAGCGGATATTTGTTGATTTCCTCATAAAAAATGTTTATTATACGATGTGATGATACTATGGATAATGGATATAATAAAATAGGAGTCCTAAAATGCAGGTTTATCGGCCGTTTTACTCGCTAAAGTTCTTTGAGAAAGCCAAGACATTTTCGCCACTCCTGAAACGCTATTTTGTGGACCAGCACCAGACCTTTGCTGATTTCCCCTGGGATAAGTTTAACCCGAAAGACCTATTTGATAGATACACTAAATTAGACGGTGAGAAACAAAAGAGGTTCCATCAGCAATTGGGAATGGTGAATGACCTGGCTATACCTAAGGCAATGCCTTACCTGACTAAAAAGGCGCGGGAGTTAGACATAGATACGGCGGATAAAACCCCTTATGAATTAGCATTACTTTTTTATCTGGAAAAGCCGATTGATTTTTACAATAGTCATGAGTTCTTTAACATAGAGCAAAATAAAGGATATTCGGACTTTATAGGAAAGAACAAGAAGCAACCCAAGCCGTTTGAGAGTATTATGCCTGTATGGAGAGAAGCAATTAAGGGGGAACTTAAAGAGCAGGACCGGGGGAATCTGGTAATTAAATATTGTGAGGAACCTGGGGAAAACAGCCGAAAGGCATATCTGATTTATTATGAGGACTATAAGCGGCAGGAACGAAAAATTAAGAATGATGACCTGTCTTATGAGGATGGCCGGCCGGTCTATGAGGCGGTGCTGATATATTCTGATGATAAGCAACTGAAGATGAAGGCGCGAAATAAGCCCATCCGTGATGTATGCAAAGATACATTTGCTCGTATAGTTTTGGGTGATGCGGATTTCTTTAATCATCCGGACGCTGAAAAGACGTATAAACTCGATAAATTCTGCACCCTGCCTTTAGAATATGAGGCCAAGCCGGAATACGGGATTGAGAGCGTAAAAGAAACCGGTATCAAGGTTACCAAGAATGGTTCGGGGGAGACGATTGAACTCCATTCAGAAAAAGACCTGAAGGGATTGCTCAAGACACATAATATCAATCTTAATCAGGTAGAGATAACCCAGATATTCCTGAAGATTAAATTTTCCGAAGGCGGACGCAGTTCCCGGCGGACTATCTGGATGAGCCAGTCCAATCATAGCAATATCTGCGATTCTGATGCCGACCGGATTATCGGCGCCTGCCTGAAGGATTGGAAGATTGCTAACCGATGAACATCTTTGATGCTTTAGAAACACGTCTTGAGCCGAAGTTTAATAACATAAAATTCAGGGAATTAGAGCCGACCGATACTGTTAAGCAATTCTGCGAATTAGGGTTATTAAAACAAGTCCCGATAGATAAGTTTAGTTGTGACCAATGCTGGGAGAATTGCCGTGGACTTAGTATTGGGCTGGTTAATGGTAAACTTGGTGGTATCTGCCCGAGCGGTTTTCTTGAAACGCCACACCAACTTACACCCGATGAAACCCAGGGCTGGCAGTTTGATTTTAACCGCCTGGCCGAATTAATCTGCGCTAAATCCAACCTGGTCCCGGGCGGCGAAGAAAAAACAGGGAATTTAATGCCGATTGCCTATGAACAGATAAACGGAAAAAATATGGCGGTTATCTATGGCTACGGATTTGGTTATGACTTAATTCACCCGGAAGAAGTAATCGCGGACTGCTTTGGCATGTTCAGGGCGGACGAATTGTTTATCGTCGTCCCTTCCAATGCCGCCTTGCTGATAGGCGGGATTAATTCGTTAAGAAACACTCATTTAATCACATTAAAAAACGTGTTGAGGAATAATTTTGATATAAGCGATATTATCAAGAGAAAAATATCTGAATCTAAAGCAACCTCTGATACAAAGATGTCCGTTAAATTCCCTACCCCTGACGGAACTACCTGGGATAATACCACCATTGAATTTATTACAGAAGATGGAGTGAAAATTAATATGCCCGGATTCCAGCATCCATACACTAAACACTTTTCTGTAATGGGGTTCCAGGATACCCGGCGCACTTCACAAGGAATTGTACCTGATAAGGCCTGGCGGGTATTCCGGTTGATAGCCCAAAATCAAGGCGAATGGACATTAGGAGACCTGCTTAAAAAAGCAAAGGTATTCCGTAAGAAGAAAGGTTTTGACCCGGCTGTAGCCGAGTTATCAGCAGCCGCCCAGAAAGAAGAATACCTTAAACAATTCACCGGCATCACGATAGCCGGTATGAAAGTATCAGATATACCAACATACGTAGGGATGTTACGCAAGCGGCTTAAGGAATACTTTGGCATAAATGACGACCCCTTTTATCCTTACTATGCCAGAGGTAAAAAGCCGGGCTATCAGGCCAAATTCAAGGTTTTCTGCTCATATAAGGAACCCCCCGGCTCTTTTGATACGCCAGCCGATTTAGAAGACAGTTCCATAGCGGATGAAAATTCGCCCCTCTAAATAGCGTTATTCCCCAAGAATCCATATAAAAGATTTTCCCCCGTTTTTAATCAGGTATTAGAGCGTTTGCCATAGCAATTATACCTTATCTTTCTGTAATATAAGACGTTATAATAAAGCACCCGGTCATTACATACCATTACAAACTATCCCCCCGACTATAAAACTCCTTGCCGCGATATCGGACATTGAGCGAATTTTCGCCAGATAGGGTTATCAGGACAACCTCACCGGCCATTATGGCTGATGATGACTTGCCTGATAAGGAGTATCGGTATGAAGGATATAGAAAAAAAGCCCGATGAGGTGAATTCGTATGAGTTCCTCTATAAGCATCTCTACGAGATGACCAAAAAGGGCGGGTTTGAGGCGGAGTTTACGCAATTTAAGGCGACCCTGCCTTATCTAAAACGGTTTGAGCGGCTGATTGACCTGATGATTCTTATTGAGAAAGACCGGGCGTCAATACCGGATAGTTTACTGGATGACCTGGTTAAACTCTATCAATCACGCCGGGACCCCAGGCCGACGGTCATAATACTGGTTATGCTGATGCTCTGGAAGGATTTGGAAGGTATTTATGGCCGTTTACCCGAGAAGAAATACGGCGGTCTGGATGAGCGGTTTTCCGATGTGTACTGGCACTTGCTTTCAATTATGAAAGACCGCCGGTTGGAGCATAACACGAGACCGGAAATCATATCCCGCTTGGCCGGCAAGTTCAAGGTCTAAGAACTTCTTTAATACAAGGTAAGTCCCGATGTTCATCGGGATAAGATACTGTAACGGTTGTCCCGATAGGTCGTGACGCCCTAACAGTATCTAAAGAGACAATCAGGATGACGCCGGCAGTTAAGGCGCGTCACTTTATCTGCCGTCCTGATTTGCCTTACTATGGCTGACTGTTTGATGCCTGTTTGGCAGTTAGTTGTATTAACAACAAAACGGGCTTAGCCCCGACAAATACTGTCGGGATAAGAGCCAGTAACCCTTCGTTTACTCAGGGTAAACTTCATAGGTCTAACTGGCTCTAAAATTCTATGATGAGTAGATTTTGGAGGCGGGTCATCAGGATGGTTGTTGAAATCGTCCTGAATGTAATCCGCAATAAGACAAAGCAGTAGCTTTGTCTGGTTAGTCCTGTTCGGGCAGGCGCCTGCCTGAACGGGCTGATTTCCAAAATGAAGGCCCCCGCAAAACGCGGGGGTCTAAGTCGCCCGTACGGGCGACTAAGAGAGGATTTAATATGGCTTTTGAGAAGAAATTCGAACTGAAACTTTATGTGCCGGCCACATGGGAGGTATCCGGCGATATGCCCGTCAGGTGGCGGGATAACCTGAAAAACGCGGCTCCCTATATGTTTGACCATCTTACGGCTAAGATACCGGATGACGGGACATTCATAAACCAGATGGCTACGCCGGCCAACAAGGCCTATCGGGGTCTGCTTAACCCGGCCTTTGTGTCCAGGCATGGACGCACCGCGGACGGCATCGGCAATGCCCACGCCAAGAATATGGGCAAGCGGTTTTCCAAATGGCTGGCTAATCTATCTAAATCCTTCGCCGAGGTGGACGGCGTTCCGGCCAAGGCATTCAAGGATAAGATAGATAACAGCATCGATAACTGGGCCAAGGAGGTAGCGGATAAGACCATTCGCCTGACCGGAGACAAAATCCGGGGTAGAGGCGCGGCTCCGATAGTTTCCTTTTATCTGGCAGGCGATGAACGGGCCGGCGGCTGGATTCAACCGGGCGATTTTGCGGACGGCGCTCCGTATAACATTACCTCGGAGCTGGAGCGGAATTCGCTTAAGGCGGCCATCCAGCAGAGGCTGATTCAGGGCGGAATGATGGTGATTAACTCCGAATACCAGGACCCGGCTATTGTGGAGCAGAATACCATTAATGCCGGACTGCTGACCAAGTTGCGGGACCCGGCCAGGTGCGATGCCTTCGTGGCCACACCGGCGCCGAATACCTGTTACTGTTCATGGGAAATGGACGGTAACTTTTTGGTCCTGCATACGCAGGTCGGCTTGACAGTTTAGTAACCAGAAGCAGGGGCGGGGCAATCCGCCCCTGTCTTCACAACAATAAGGATTTTATATGACATACAATAGAAGATATTTTAGTGATGGGCAGGTGACCACGCCGCAGATTACGGAATCGGCCGTGACTGAGGATAAAATCGCCAATGATGCGGTGACCTCGCCTAAGATTAAGAACGCCACAATCAAGACAGAGGATATTGCCGATAAGGCCGTGACCCTGGCCAAGCTGGGCGATGATGTTCCGGCCGTGGGGATTCCGGATAATTCAATACCAGCGGCGAAATTGGCTGACAATGCGGTTGAGCGTAGGCATATTTCGGCCGCTGCAGTGGACAGTAGTCAGTTGGCAGTAGCCAGTGTGACCACGGAGAAGATAAGGGACGGGGCAGTTACCGGATACAAGATAGGGGCTGGCGCAGTAGACAGTAGTAAGTTAGCAGACAATGCAGTGATAAGTTCCAAGATACAAGATGCGAGTGTGGGGACGAGTAAGATACAGGATAATGCGGTTATCGGATCCAAGATACCGGATGCCAGTATCACCACAGCTAAGCTGGCGACCGGTTCAGTAACCAAGGCCAAGATGGCGGCGAATTCTGTCGGGACCAGTGAACTCGTGAACGCATCAGTTACAGCGGCCAAACTGGCCCCGGGCGTGGGCGGCGGCGATACCCTGACGATGTTCCCAACGCCCCAGACCGCGCTGGACCAAGGCGGAATTATTGCCACTACCCAACCGGCCAGCGTTGACCTGTCTGCAATTATTCCGGTCGGCACCAAAGCCGTTATCGTTTCAATCGCCTGTATCACCCAGGGTTATACGGATGGCGGGATGATGGCCTATATCTACCAACAGGCCGGAGCGGAGTATGCCCTGCAGGTTATGGCTCCGCCGGTTAATGCGCCGGGGATATCGAACGGAGCGTCAGTGATTATGCCCGTAGCTGACGACCGAACATTGCTCTGGCAGGCTTATGTATCAGGAAACAACTCAACTGAGCTAGTTATCTACATACTCGGTTATGTAATGTAGTATCCCGCAATTCTGCGGGATCTAAGAGCCAGTAAATGTCCCCCGAAAGCATTCGGGGTCCTAACTGGCTCTAAGAACGGCGGGTCAGTCCTGATGCCGGTGGCACAGGACAGGACCCTGACCTGGATTGCCTATGTGGCCGGAATAAACTCCACCGAGTTAGTAATCTATGTGCTTGGGTATGTAATATAGTATCCGCCAGAGGCGGGCAGGAATCTAACTGGCTGTAAGGCTTCTTCGTCGCCAACAGCCAGTAAGAATTGACATATTACGGTTAATTTAGTATGGTCTTTACCATGAAGAAGAAACGTCTGGCTGACTACGGCGATTTAATCCAAAACGCCATTGACCGCAACAACTATCCCGAGGCGAAACGTTATGCCGACGTGGCGTTGAAGAATCTTGCCTCTCTGCCGCGCTCGCCGCTGGAGGAATTCCGGATATATGAGCAATCAGGCCGGATTTACTATGGGCTGGGCGAATACACCCGGTCTTTGGATGCGTATTATAAGTCATACCTGTTCGCCTCCAAGAACCTGGCTGAAGAGCCGGGTTATGCCATTAACTGTTTAAGCCGGCTGGGATACACCCTTATAGCGCTCCGGAATATCCGGCAGGCATTGGCCCAATTCCAGAAGGCGCAGGCCTACTGCCGGGAATTTGAGGGCAGATTCCTGTTAAGTAAAGAGAAATACATCCACCTCCTGATTGGGGTTACTTATTGTTATCTTTACCTCAATGACTTCGCCAGGGTTGGCGAGATTCTGGAGAAAGAGGTTCATCCGGTCCTGCCGTCCATAAGCGATAAATACCTTCTGCTGGATTATTATCATTTTAAGGGCGAATACCTGTACAATCTGAAAGATTACGGGCCGGCCAAAGAGTCATTTAACAGATGTGTCGTGATAAGCGAAGAGATTAACCTGTCAGCCGGAGTCCTGGAGGCGAAGGTTCACCTGGCTATGATTGATTTACTGGAAAAACAGGTGCCGGCGGCGATAGCGAAATTGCAGGACGTCGTCAGGACGGGCCGGCGCCAGAAATATAACGAGGTTACCTGCGAGGCGATGCTTCTTTTGGGCAAGGCCTATTCGCTCGGGAACTCGCTACTGCGAGACCACGAGCACTGCGAAGCAGGCGGAGTGAACGAACACCGCAGTGACCGCGATAGCGCTCTAAGCGACAGCGTGACTCCGAGCACCCACCGGAGCTCAGGACAACGCCGCAGCGACTGCGATAGCGAACCGGACAGGTCAATCTCCGTGGAGAAACAGATTAAACCGCTGCTAAATAAAGTGGATGTCGGCTGGCTCTATGAGAGGATCAAGGAGTTTAACGACTTTTATAAACAATTGCAGGAGATATACAGTACCTCCCGGGATGTTCCGCATATTCTAATCAGTGAAGTGGATAAGCATTATAAAAGCGCATCCTATAAAAATATCATTGTCGGCAAGTCCCCGGCGATGCACGAGGTCTATCAGGTAATAGACAAAATCGCGCCGACCGATTTGCCGGTCCTGGTCCAGGGCGAGACCGGGACAGGCAAGGAACTTATTTGCCGGCTTATTCATCGGAAGTCGGCCCGGTCTGAGAAACCGTATTTAGCACTTAATTGCGGGGCTATGCCGGAGAATCTTCTGGAGAACGAACTCTTCGGGCATACGGCCGGCGCTTACACCGGCGCCACCGAGGATAAAAAAGGTTATGTGGAGCTGGCCTCAGGCGGCACCCTGATGCTGGATGAGATTACCAATATGTCGGTTGGTATGCAGCAGAAACTCCTGCGGGTCCTGGAGGAGCAGAGCGTCTGGCCTTTGGGCGCGGAAAAGCCCGTTCCGGTTGACGTCCGTTTCATCTTTGCCTCCAACCAGAACGTGGAGCAGATGATGGCCAAGGGCCTGATGAGGAGCGATTTGTTTTACCGTATCAATATTATCATTATTACCCTGCCGCCGCTCCGGGAGCGTCGGGAAGACATCCCGTTGTTGATAGAGCATTTTATGGGGAAGTATGCCGCAGTCAAAGGTTCGTCATTAGGCATTAGTCATTCTGCATTGGAAATTCTTACTGCCTACGCCTGGCCCGGGAATGTCCGGGAACTGGAGAATGAAATCCAGCGGCTCTGCGTCCTGCACCAGGACGAAAAGGTTATTACCGAAGAGATGCTGGCCGAAAACATTCGTTACACACCCCCGACCACCTCTCCCCGCTTGGGGCGGGACGGAGTTTATCCCGCTCTTGGCGGGACTGTCGCTCCGCAAGAGGGGAAATTTAAGTCCCCTCTAATAAGAGGGGATAAAGGGGTGTGTTACAGAAATGGTAAGACATTAGTCCAATTGCGGGATGAGTTTGAACGTCAGGTTATCCGGGAGGCCATTAAAGAACATAACGGCAACGTGGCCGAGGCCAGCCGGCAACTGGGTTATGACCGGCCCAGTTTATATCGGAAGATGAAGCAACTCGGAATAAAGTAGGCGGCAAGCAGGTAGACATCCGGCATTATGGGTTTTCTGTTACCCGCTCTCAAGAGGGGACTTCCGAAATTGCTCCCCTCTAATAAGAGGGGCGGGGGTGTGTAATCCCTACGGGATACACTTTAACGGAATACCGCAAGGTATGAAAATTCATTATAATAATAAATTGAAATTACTTGCCCGACAACTTCGCAGACAGAGCACCGTGTCCGAGATATTATTATGGCGGCATCTCAAAAACAAACAGATGAAGGGATATGATTTCCACCGGCAGAAACCGATTGATGAGTATATTGTAGATTTCTTTTGTCCCAAATTAAATCTTATTATTGAGATTGACGGGGAGACGCACTCTGAGAAAGCAGAGCAGGATAGATTAAGAGAGCAGAAATTAATGTCATCCGGTTTTTATATTGTTAGATTTCTGGATAAGGATGTAAAGCAAAATATAGAAGGAGTTTTACATCTGATAGAAGAATGGATAGAAGATTATAAAAAGGGCAAAGAGATGCCAGGGGTTAAGCGAATATGGGAGGACGAAACACACCCCTAAATCCCCTCTTTTTAGAGGGGACTTTGGTGCTGTTGCCATTTGCCGACACTTTTAGGTAACCGATGTTACCAAAAGGTAACAAAAATGTTACCTTTTCGTAACGATGTTACCAAAAGGTAACAATAAAAACCACAGATTTCACTGATTTCGCAGATTATTTATCAGCCACTGAGCGCCATAAGGGCGCCACGGCGCTTCGGCGCCAAAAGGCACTTATAACTGCTTATAATACAAGTGGTTATGTAGGGCGTTTTTCTTGGTGTTTTTAGTGCTCTTTGTGGTGAATAATTTTTAAGGTTTTGTGGTAAACTGGCACGGTATTTGCTATATATTTTATTGAATAGTAGAAAGGAAAGCGAGTTATGAAAGAAAATAAGCGGAAGCCGGCAAGGAATCTGGTGAATTTTATCAAGAGCGAGGCAGGCGGCATCAGCCAGGACAAGGTCATCAAAATCGGCGGATTAACCTTAGGGCTGCTGGCCGGGATGTCCGGCCAGGTCTTTGCCCCGCGCACCCATGCCGATACGGTGGATTTGGTATTTAACGCCGGCGCCCCGAGCGTCGGCACCCACGCCAATACGGTGAGTTGGAGCTGGGGTTGGGGTAATTGGAGCGCCTGCAGTTGCGCGTAAATGAGAGGGTTAAAACGAGAAATACTAAACACGAATAGGACGAATAAGAGCGAATAACACGAATATGGATGATTTCGTTTATAAAGAATTGTCGGAAGAACCAATAATTATTCGTCTGATTCGCCGTATTCGTGTGATTCGTGTTAATCTTTTGAACTGTTGAACCATTTGAAATCTTGAACATTTGAGCTATCTGGAAAAGGAGTTGAATATGAAATTCCGTCCGCTACAGATTTTTCTGCTCTTTGCCGTATTGGCCGGCTTTACCGGTTCACTGGTCTATGCCGCCACGACGAACCAGTGGACCCAGACCACATTCTATCCCTCGGACGGGACCTATTCTAATACGCGACCGGCTGATAATAATAATGCATCCGTAAGTATCTCTGCCACCGCTTATGCCACCAGCGGTCCTTTGACTGATTTGGTCCCGGCCCAGTTGGACGGCGACCCGGAAATGGAATATGTGGCGGCCAATACGGCCGGGGCGGTTTACGCCTTTGACAATAACCATTCACTGCTCTGGTCCCGGACCGGGCTGGGTTATATCCTTTCCCTGGCCGCGGCTGACGTCAACAACGACGGGACCGACGATATCATTGTGGGGACTCAGGGCGCTTCAACGCTCTGGATCCTGGAAGGCGATAATTCCGGCAATACCCTGGCCGGGTTCCCGATCGGGAACGCTAATATCTGGAGTGAACTTGATCCTATCGGCGGAACATTCTGGACTACAACGAAATATTTTCACATGGTTCGTTCGGCCCAGTTGGATGGCGATGCCAATAGAGAGATTATCGGCGCGACCTCATTCGGAACGGTGCGCGCTTTCCAGGATACCGGCGCCATATCCTGGACCTACATAGTATCAGGAACCGGCTATTCATATGATTATGTGCGGATTTTAGGCCTGGCCGCGGGCGATATCACCGGCGACGGGCGAGACGATGCGATATTTACCGTAAGGTCTTCCAATGCCTCTTATAATAATCGTCTTTACGCAGTCAACGGCGTAACCGGTTTAATCATCTCCGGTTTCCCGGTCAATACCTCCAACCAGAATTATACCGATGTTAAATTGGATAATATCTGTCTGATTGATTCGGACGGCGCGGGCGGCAAGGACCGGATTGCCGTGGGCTGTTCGGACGGCCTGGTGCGCTATTATAATTTCAGCGGCGGGCTGGCGGCCAACTCGCCCAATCTGGGCTCGGCGGTTTATTGCGTCACGCCGAGGAACACCAACGGCGCGGCCGGCGAAGAAACCCTGGCCGGCACCAAGTCCGGCCAGTTATACAGCGTCACCAGCGCCGGGACCGGCTCCAACTGGAATAACGCAATGAACGGTTTTGTCTTCAGGGCGACAAATCAGAATATCACGAATCTGTTTACTGTTTTATCCAGATACATCCATGATATATTCAGGGATAACGGCTCTTCCAGCGGGATTGGGACAGCCCAGATATCCTATGCCAGCGCGGTCATTTCAAGAAGCGGCGGGCAGTTGGATTTTGTTCATATTTTATGGGATGGTAATATCTACAGATATACCGGGCCGGGTTCTTATACTTCGCCGCTGATAAATCCAACCAGCGGTATCCTGAGATGGCGGACCCTGACCTATAATTCTTCATCGGCGGCGACTGTGGACGTCCTGCGCGGGTCTGACAACCTGGTTCTGGCCATTAATGTCGCCTCAGGCGCCGACCTGTCCACGTTATCGGGTATAGGTAATTATAACGGCTCGCTCCGGCTCAGGACAAACCTGCAGGGCGCCGGGATATTGAGCGATTGGTCGGTATCTTACGAAACCGGCGCGGTCCAGACCTATACCTCAACCGGGACCGGTAACTGGACCAATCCGTCAACCTGGAATCCGGCCGGCATCCCCCAGCAGGGCGATACCGTGACCATCCTTAATACCCATAATGTGTCCATTACCGATACGCGATATGCCAGGAACCTGACCATAAACAGCGGCGGGACCCTGACCTTTAATATGACCTCGTCCTCGCCGACATTGATATTGGACGCAGACGGCGCGATTACCAATAGCGGCACGGTCGCGGCCAATAACACCAATACGACGTTTCCGGCCGTCATCTCATCTACCGGGCTGGCTACCTGGAATTCAGGCAATGGCCTGGTCCCGTCCGGCGGCTCTAATCAGTTCTATGTGCTGGCCAACTTCATATATCTGCCCCAATTAGTTACCTATGGCAATACTCTCCGCCTGGCCGGCAATGTCTATGCCGACTCCACCTCGGTTATTTCCATAACGGATAATGCCCTGGCCCGGCTGGATTTGATAGATAACTCTTATCTTCGTTGCCGGGCCGGGATTGCCAACTACGGGTATCTGGTCCTGGGCCGGAATACCAGAGTAGAGATGGACCAGCAGTCCGCGGCCCTGGCCCAGATTTATAATTATGCCAACGGCGTCATTACGGCCACCGGCACCTCGTCTGCCTCACGGGACTGCCGGATATACCGCTCTACCGGTTCTATACTTGCCGGTCGGTGCGAGATATATTTAGCCAATGATTCCGACGCCCGGTTCCAATATTGCGATATCGCCGGGATGATAAGAATCTATTCGGACCAGATTGCCGGCGCGGCCACCGGCCTGCGCCCCAGCGAAGGCCTGACCCTGGACTCCTGCGATATCAGGGATTCCTACGCTAATAGTTCCTACGAGACCTTTTCCTGCGGCGTATATCTGTATTATGGAACTGCCGCCAACCAGACCGGCAACACCGTCACCAATAACAATATCTACAATATCAATGCCGGGACGGTTAACAATTACGGCATCTATATCCAGTGCGGCAATACGACCAACTCGTCATCACACACTATTAGCGGCAACACCATCTATAATATCACTGCTTCCAGCGATGCTAACGGCGTCACCTGGTGGAATAATAATGCCAGTTGGGCCGGCGCATTTAATAATAATAATATTTATAATTGCGACCTGGGAATGAGATTCCTTCTTAACAGCGGTAACGGGTTAGTAATCAGCGGTTGTAATTTCGGGGTATTAGGCGCCAATACCGTGGCGGATATTTCCCTGGATAATAATATTGCAGGCATCATACTTTTACGAAATTGTTTACTGGACTCTCCGACCGAGGTGAATGCGTTTACTACCAATGCGATTGGGCAGGCCGGCGTGATGTCAAAACTGCACGATAATACGCCGGGCTTAACGCGCATCTGGGGCGATTGGCAGGCATCGTGGTTCGGAGAGAGCAATAGTTTCAGGTATGATACCGCGTTATACGCCGGTTCGGGCGATGCTAATGTCCAGAAGGTGATAGAATTCGGTCCGTCCGGCGCGGTTTCTGTGGTCTTAGACGGCGCGGTAACCGCGATGTTATCGGGCAGCCGTTACACGGCAAATTCTTCAGGCGCTAGTGTCACTCTGGTCGGGGTGGCCGGCGCGCCGGTCATCGTCCGCTCGGTTACCGGTAATACCAACCCCTACGGGTTTTATATCTATCGTTCCGCGGCGACCTACCCGGCGGTTTCTATGAACTATGTCCAGTTTGAGAACCTGAATGCCCAGGGATTATGTATCGGCGGAATGCCCGGCACGCTCGTGGATAATGACCGCAGATATTGCACGGTCAGCACATTTAGTAATATTGCATTCAGGAATAACGCCGCCGCCGGCCGGCATCTGACGATGCGCCAGGGCGTAACCGCGACCTATAGCGGTCTGTCGTTTGATTCATCCACGACCTACGACTTTAGCGTGGGCGCTAATATGGGCGCTGTTAATACAATCCTGACGATGTCCAACTGGACCAGGCAGCGGACCGCGGCCAGCGACCAGGCCCAGGCAGGTTCATCGGTAACCTGGTCGGCCATCGGGACGAATAAGGTTACCTCGGGGACGAGCGCTTTTTGGGCCGATGCCGCGGCCTGGACGCCTTCAGGAGCGCCGGGCATAAACGATAATGTTACCATTACCACGACCTTGTATATCACCAATAGCGCGACCGCGGCCCTGTGCCGGCAACTGACCATTAACCCTGCTTCCATCCTGGCCTTTACCTGGAGCGGAACCGACCTGACGAACAATGCGACACTGCAACTGGCGTCGGGCGGAACGATTGTTAATAACGGCGCTATCAGGTTCCAGTCCAAGCCCGCGGATAGCCGGTATGCGGTCATAGAGACCTCCAGCGCGGCCACGGCCACGCCGCTGATATTCACCGGCGCCGGGATTGATTTCGCGCTGCAGGCAGATAGCACCAGCGCGTCCAATCCCCAGTGGCGTTTTAACCGGGTGGATTACCGGCCGGCGCTGACCGTGGCCGGAACCGGCGTCAGGGTGGAGTTCGGGGATAATATGTGGACTACCGCGGTTAATGTTGACCGGGATACGACCCTGGCCTTTGACCCGGCCACCACGGCCACCTGGATTGCCAGCGGTAGTATTAATGTCGGGACCGGAGCCGGCGCAGGTGACGGTGTTCTGCAGATTATCGGGCAGGCCAACCAAGGGGCAAACCTGCGTCTCAACTGCGCCTCTACCGGACAATACGGCCTGATTATCCAGGCCAACGGCACACTCACGGCCACCGGTACATCCTCTGCCAACCGCAATGCCACCATTGCCTCGCTTAGCGCCAACCGGGGTTATATCTACTGCCAAGCGCAGTCAACTTCAATATTCCAGTATTGCGAATTGTTCAATTTAGGCGATAGCGGGGCAGTGGAAAGATATGGGCTGGTGATTTCAGGGGTGGATGGCTCCCAGGCCGGGCAATATAACTGGATTGATAACTGCACGATTCGGGATGGTTATCAAGGAATCTATTATAATAATTCGAGTAATCATACCGGCGCTAATAGAGGAGTGACTAATAATATTGTATATAATATTGCAAACAACGGTATTGTATTTGTTACAGGTTCTTCTACAAATACCGCAGCCGCAAATACTGTTTACAATTCTGGCGTTGGGTTAACAGCTGGCGGGACATCTCCTAATAACACTTTCAGTAATAACATTGCTTATAATAATGTAGGGCCTGGTGGTTTTATAGCAAATGGCAGTTCAAATTGCTCACTTATTAACGAGAATTACTACAACAATGGTCGGGGACTCCAGATTGGCAATAATAACGCCGGCGTAAATAATACTGTTGTCCAGAATTGCTGGTTTGGAGTTATCTCGCCGACCGGAACACCTGCACCTAATACTACCGGAGATATATATATGCTACCGTTGGCCAACGAGGTTTACCAGGCCAGATTAGAGAATTGCCGTCTGGACTCGCCGACTGAGGTTTATTGGGCGCAGACCTTACCGGGCGCCGGGACTTATGTTGTCTCCCAGCGTCACGACCAGCAGGATGGTCAAATCAGAATCTGGGGCGATTATCTGGTCTCATCAGGCACGGTTAACTGGAACACCACCCAGCCATCATATAGCGGCGGCACGGACGGCGGCACAGCCAAGCAAGTCAGGTTTATGCAGGGACCTTCGGGCTTAAATAGCGGCCGCTCGCGGTTTCGTCTTGATTCCGGCGCGATATTGGATATGTCTTCGGGTAATACGGACGCACTGCGCACTACGGTCCTGGCCGATAATACCGGCTATCCGGTTGACCTGGTCGTCAGCGGGACCGTGGTGGCTAATTATTATACCCTGAATAACCTGGGTGTGGACGGGCTTTATCTGGCTTGTCCCAGCGCCAATATTAGTTCTTTGGATAACGGGATATTCCAGGATTCATCAGCGCTAAGCGGCTCGGCCCATATCCGGTTTAATAATGCCTCGTTCGGGGCCAGCCGGACCTTTGACGGCTGTTCTTTTGATAACACCACGATATATGATGTTAATGCGGATATCGGCGGAAATACCATCACGATGACCAATTATACCAATGACTTGCCGCTGGGCGGCAGCAAGGATTATCGCGAGGGGTCAAGTAATGTGGTTTGGTCCTCCAGCAATATCCAGTCCCAGGCCAGCGGTATCTGGTCTAACTCCGGCACCTGGGTGGGCGGCGCGGTGCCAACTATCGCGGATAACGTGACGGTCAATAGCGGCCATACAGTGACCGTTAATAACAGTATCTCAGCCGGTAATATCCAGATTAACAGCGGCGCGACATTGAGGGTTACCGGCTCAATTTCGCCGGGCGTGAACCTGACCATTGCCGGCGGCGGGACGATTACCAATTCCGGGACATTCCGGGTCTATGGCGCCACCTATCCCGTCACCATCACCTCAAATACGGTCAATCAATATGCGGTTATTACCGGCACGGATATCCAGTGGGAGGTGCCCTGTGCGCTGGGAATGATTGATTACCGGCCGATTACAATGACCGTTCCCTACACCGGCTATTCCGGCGTGACCGTGACCTTTATCAGTCCTATGAGGACCAGGGGGGTGCAGATAAACAGCGGGGGCGAGGTCAGGCACCAGGCCCCGGGCGCGGACTGGTTCATCAACGGCGACCCGGCGGCTTCGGGCACGGCGGCCGGTAATATAATAGTAAACGGCGTCCTGCGCCTGGGCGCCAATACCACGACCCGGATTAACTGCCCGGATTCTAATGAACAATACGGGATTAGGGTCAATACCGACGGCAAGTTCTATGCCTACGGCGACTCTAATACCAATCGTAATTGCTACATCTATCGTGGCGGGACATACCGGACTTACATATATATGAATCAATGCGAGGTGATTTTTCAGTATGTAGATATGGCCGATATGGGCAGCGCCGGTCCTATCTATGGATTCCGTCCACTCAGTATTGACGGCAGTTTGGCCAATCGCGGCCTGACCGTCCGGGGATGTAATTTTTATAATTCCGGGTACTTCTACCTTACTTCCTGCATAAATAATAATGCCGCTAACAGTAACAGGGGTATCTATGATAATAACCTGTATAATAGTGTTGCTGTGCTATTATCAACCAATTCCCTGAATAATACCATTTCAAACAACTCGGTCTATGGGATGACAAGCGCCGGGCTGCGGCTGGATAATATGAATAATTTTACGCTGCCGGCCGGAGCTATTAATATCTCATCAGGCGGGGGTCTGATTATCGGTTCTTATAACGGTTCATCCAGTAATAACAATCTTACATTTAATATCCTGAATATTACAGCCGGGACAAATGGAATTCAGTTAGGCGGTCAGAGTTACAGCGCCAATAATAACGCAATTACCGCGACTACCTGTTCTATTTCAGGCATTACCAGAGGCATTACAATGACAAATTCATCCGGTAATACCTTTAACGGAATGAACATATCCGGGGCGACTAATTACGGATTGTTTGTTGACGGCGCCTCCAGAGATAATACGTTCAGGAACTGCACCATCGGCACCTCCACCAGCGGCGACATCTATTTTAATGATGATGCCATCAGCAAGACCTTGCTGTTACAGAATTGCGCCCTGAATACCGCATTAGAGGTGGTCACGACCACGATGACGACACCCGGTTCGTATATCAAATCCCAGCGGCACGACGCTACCGCGGGCCTAACCGCCATCTGGGGCGATTATACGATTAGTCCTTCCGGGACCACCGAGCGGTATAATTATGCCAACGAGACATATACCGGAGCAGGGGATGCCTCTGTAGCCAAACAGTTACGGTTCGGGGCCAGCAGTATTACCGGGCTGAATCCCAATTCCCGGATAACCGCGCCCATCGGAACGACATTAGAACTGCTGGGCGCATCGGGTCAGGCCACGGCCGTGGGCCGGTATGGTTCGGGCGCTCATCGTTTCGCCCTGCCGGTTTACGGAACACTGGCCGCCAACTACTGCAGTTTTGACTACCAGGATACGCCGGGTATCTATCTGTATCCCGGCGCAATCCTGACCCAGTTGAATAATGCGACATTCACCAATGCCGTTACCTCAGGCGGGTTTTTCCTGCAATTAAGGACCGGGCAGGATATCACCTCGTCCAATTGTTCGTTTGATACCAGCGCCCCGACCCAGGCCCTGGTCCGGGCATTCGGCTCCTTGCCTTCCATCCTAAGGTTTGCTAACTGGACTAACACGCAAGCCGGAAACCGGGACGATGAAGAATCATCTACCGGCTCGCTGGTTTACTGGAACGGCAATTACCAGGCCACCCGGACCGATATGAGCGCGAATGTCTATCGCGGCCAGAACGATAACGTATTCCTCAGGTTCACCATGGGATTGCCCAGCGGCGTGCTGGGGGTTAACAATGAGGAACGGGTCTTGAGGAGTATCCGGGTGGATAAATTAGGCGCGGCGGCTGATGACCAGGTCAGCGCCATAAGGATATACCGCGATATTAACGGCAACAGCGCATTCGATCCGGCCGTAGATACCCTGGTGTCGCCGGCCACTAATACTTTCATCAGCGGTTATTCGGTTATTACTCTAACGTCATACCAGGCCCTGACCTCAACGACTTCGGCCAATAACCAGTTCTTCATAACACTGGATATTCCAAGCACGGCCACCACCGGGACTAATATATTGGGCGTGGCCATAACCAACACGGCGTCCTGTGTCTGGGAGCCGGGCTTCGGGATGATCGGTTCGTTTCCGTTGACCACGACCTTGCGGAGCATAACCGACCCGCCCGTCACCCTGCCGGACGGCTGGATAAGAATATCCACCGAGTCAGACAGCGATTATGCGGGTGATAATACCATAAACAGCGACGGGGCCGGGCAACTCAAGACCCGTAATGTGGTAACCGGCACGACCACGACCTATTTTATCCGGGTCCAGAATGACGGGACGGTTGATGATACCTTTGAGTTGAACGGAACAAACCCATCCGGTTATCCCAATTGGACGATTTCATATTATAATGCCCTGAGCGGCGGGACGGATATCACCGGCAGTATAATCGCCGGCTGGCCGCAGGTGGTTACGGCCGGGCAGTATATCAGTATCCGCGTGGAGGTAACCCCAAATAGCGGGGCCAGCGGCTCAGCCGACGTCAACGTTGATACCTATAATTCAGCATATAGTATAATGGATCGGGTCAGGTGCCAGACCTGGGTCAGGCCGTATTATGTGGACGGATTGGTCCAGTCGCCCGGTGGTCCGTGGACCGGTGACGGCGTATATAATAGCAGCGGAACTAACCAGCAGGTTTCTCAGCAGGCGCAGACAAACGGAAGCGTCACCTATTATATCCAGGTGCAGAATGAAGGCGCCGGCAGCGATACGTTTACGGTCAGTGGCGCCTCGGCGCCATCGGGCTGGACCGTGAGTTATTATTATGGCAGCGAGATAACCCTGCCGTATAATCTGCCGTTAAATAGCGGGATTACAGCAACCCTGACGGCTGTGGTCAGCGCGGACGGGACAGTGCCGGGCGGCAACTTATGGAGCCAGTATCTCGCTTCTATTTCACAGGGCGATAGCAGTGTTTCAGATACGGTCAGATGCGACACCCAGGTAACTAATTCCTACCGGGTGGATGAACTGGTCAAACTTAATAACGAGACCGCCGGCGCCTACATCGGAGATAATATCTACGAGGTCTCACCGTCAATCCAGGTCCGGACCTACAGCGCGGATATCAATACCACCGCCTCGTACACGGTGCAGATAGCCAATGACGGGAATATAACTAATACTATGGTAGTAACCGGCACCGGAGGCGGGGTATTGGGCGGCGGCAACTGGACCGTAACCTATTATGACGGGACGACGAATATAACGGCTGATATGATTGGGAGCGGTTATAGTATAGCATTAGGGCAGGCCATCAGCCGTGAGATTCGGGCCGAGGTCAGGGCCGATGCCTCCGTAACGTTAGGCACGGTTTATCCCATCTATGTCAGGACACGTTCAAACAGCGACTCAACGATGTCAGATACGGTCAGGGCCAATACCTCGGCAGGCGCCTACAGGCCGGACCTGCTTTATTCATTGCCTTCTCCGGTGAGTTATGCCGGCGACAGCAGTTACGCTAATACTAATCCGCCGTTGGGCTCGCCGGCCCAGAATCTTATTAGGTATACCGATTCCAGCGGGCCGATGGTGTCTTACTACATTAGAATCCAAAATGACGGACTGGATGATACCTTTACCATTACCGGTTCAGCCGGGGTAGCCGGGCAATGGGTGGTGACCTATTATGATGAGAATAGTATTGATGTCACAAATGCCATAACCAGCGGCACCCACACAAAAGCAATTTCAGGCAGCGCCACCGTTGATTATTACCGGGTGGAGGTGGAGCCCATCTCAAGACCGGCTTCAGATGTGTTTAATGCTTATATTTATGCCTATTCGCAGGGCGAGGCGAGTTTCTACGATGCGGTCAGGTTCCAGACCATCATCAGGAGTTACCAGCCGAATAACTATATCAGGACCTCGGCCGGCGGTTATGTCGGGAGTGATATAAATGATAGCGGAAGCGGTAATAACAATGAGGCGCAGAATGTGGATAGCAATGCGAGTGTGCCGACATATTACACGTTGCTCAGGCCGGTGACATATTACGTCCAGATTATGAATGAAGGTAATGATACTAACTCGTTTACCGTGACCGGCAGTCCATCTTCAGCGGGCTGGACGGTTTCATATTATAATGTGCCGACCAATACGGATGTGACGAATCTTATGACCGGAGCTGGGTTGTCTATCAGTAATCTTTCAGGCGGTATATCAAGAGAGATTTATACGCGGCTTACGCCGAATACCGGACTGGCGGTCGACAGTGTCATAACCACATATATTCGCGCGTCTTCATCTGTAGGGACGGCGGCTTCTGATACGGTCCGGGCTGTAACCACGGTCAACCGGAATTACTTCCCTGATTTGCATATCAAGCGGTATCAGGATGCTCAAGGGGATTATACGGGCTTGAATAGTTACTTGGAATCAGCCGCAGACGGCTGGCAGACCGTTGCCACCCCGACCACGATTGCCCCGGGAGAAGCGGTGTCGTATCATATCAGGGTAGAGAATGACGGCAATTATGCGGAGACCTATACGGTAACCGGCACAGCCGGCACCGGCGGCTGGACCGTGAGTTACTATGATGATGTTGATGTCGACCGGACCATCAGTTTTACCGGCACGGGCTGGTTGAGTCCGAGTATCGTATCAGGTACGGCTATAACTATTACGGCAAGAGTTACCCAAAGCGGAGAAACGCCGGGCGTGACTGTCTACCATTATATAAGGGCCAGAAGCGCCAACTTAAGCAGTGAAAGGGATACAGTCAGAACCGCGACCACTCCTTTGGTGACTTATCAGGCAGATAACTGGGTGAAACGATACAGCGACCCTGAGGGGAATTATATCCTGGATGGCACATATAATCTGGACGGGACTGGTCAGACAGTAACCAATACGGTTAATAATAGTGCGGTGGTGTCATACAATGTCCGTATCCAGAACGACGGTAATGTCAACGAGACCATCACCATAACCGGCAGTCCGGCCACGGCGGGCTGGACGGTTTCATATTATAATGCGCCAACCGGCGGAACGGATATTACCAGCCAGGTATTGTCCGGCGCCTATAGCCAGACCGGCATAGCGCCGGCGGTCAGTTATACCATCAGGATTGAGGTTACAGCTGGAGCCACAACCACGCTGCTGGGCAACAGCGTCCTGACCACTACGGTCAGGGCCAAGCCGGTGGATACTTCAGTCATCAGCAGCCAGGATGTGGCGCTATGTGTTACCCAGGTAAATCCGGTTTATACGATGGATAATATGGTAGCCGTAACCTCAACTTATTATGGAGATAATATATACAATTCTACCGGTTTCAGCCAGACCGATGTAACCAGCACC
>JACRIK010000038.1 GCA_016235865.1 Planctomycetota bacterium
CCGGCACATGTACGTGGAGTTCATAGACCGCTGTACGATGACTACGTTTCTGGACTGCCACAAAAACGCTGTTGGATATTTCGGCGGCATACCGGGAGAGGGTTTGTCTGACAACCTAAAAAATGTGGTGATCAAACATCTGGTGGGCCGGGTGGAGTTTAATGCCACATTTGCGGATTTTGCCTTGCATTACCGGTTCAAGCTGTCAATGGTCATCGAAAAGTGCACCAATTCTGGTCATTGAAAAATGCACCACTCGGGATGGCCAAACCTTGGGTTGGTTACGGTTAAATTTTGTCGGGATGTCGTAAAAGCATAAACTTTATTTACTGATAAAATGATAGTAGCGGCTGTGGTAATGTGGATAACTCCGTCAGAGTAATCCCGGATTAGACCGAGGAGTAACAGGAGTTATCCAAGTCCTGTGGTAAAGTTGGGGAAAGTAAGCCCGGATTACCAATCCGTCATCCTCGACTTTTCCACAGGACGGCATTTCCACAGCCGGTAGCGCAAGTTCAATTGACTACAAAAGCTTGGTTAAAACAGGCCGCTTTATATGTTGGTTAAAAGCGGCTTTACAATTCTCCCTTCCCGTTATCGTTGTTTTTGTCGGCGTAGCTTTTCAGCCGGTAGCTTTTGCCTTTGATGTTAATGATCCGGCAGTGGTGCAGCAGGCGGTCGAGAATGGCGGTGACTACCACGGGGTCGCCGAACAGTTCCTCCCACTCGCTGAAACTCTTGTTGGAGGTAATGATGGTACTGGTGCGCTTGTAGCGATACGAAACAAATTGGAAGAAGAGGTGCGCTTCTTCCCGGCTGACCGGCATATAGCCCACCTCGTCCACCACTACCAGCCCGCTTTTGTAATAACTGCGGCCTTTGCCCTTGCGGGCAGAGTCGGCGTCTTTCTTTAGCTTGGCGATCAAATCGGCCATGGTGGTAAAGTAGATGCTGACCCCGAAATAACAAGCCTTGATAGCCAGGGCGGTGGCCAGGTGGGTCTTGCCCACCCCCGGCGGGCCCAGGAAAATCACGTTCTCGTGCCGGGCGAGAAAATCCAGGTCAAACAGTCCCATCATCAGCCTTCTGTCCATATTATGATTAAAGGTAAAGTCATATTCATCAATGGTTTTCTCAAAGGGCAGCCCGGCGATCTTGAGAGTGGTCTTGATCCGGCGCTCCTCCTTGGCCGCCACTTCCTCTTCCAGCAGCCGATCCAGGAAGGCCAGATGGGTCAGCTCCCGCACCGAGGTGTCCCCTGAGAGCAGCGGCAGAATTTCCTGTATTTTGGAAAGCTTTAACCGGTTCAGGTTTTCCGTGACTCTATCCATAATCAATTGTTCCACGGCCCACCTCCGATCACGCTTGCGTACTCGGAAACGGGCCGTATTTGCACCAGTTCATGGCGCAGCCCATCCTTTAACAGACCTCTGGTGGCCTTGCCTTTTCCCGGAACAATCCGATACTTGCGCTCCCGCTGCTCCCGGTCATTTTTTAATGCCTCAATCAGCCAGGGATGGCTGACGATATTTCCTTTCCCTTCAGCAATCCGATACGTCGCCAGTTCCGCATCATCGTAAAATACCCGCATAAATCCGTTCTTGATTTTCAGCAGTACCTTTTTGCCCACATACTTATGCGGCACCCGATACCAGTTGCCCATAAAGGCCACCATGCAGTCTTTGTAAACCTTGCGGGTAACCTTCTCCGAGGTATCGTATGGCCGGTTCGGTATCTCTCCCAGATACGGTTTCTCAACCAGAAACCGCTCGCAAACCTGCTGCCGGTGCGTTCCATGGATACGATTGGCCGCCACGGTATTCAGCCAATCCAGCATATCCGAGTTTGCCCGTACCAAGTCAGTAAACTGATAGCCCCGCCAGAAGCGCTCCCGAACGTAATCTATCGGCCTCTCCACCTTGCCCTTGCACCACGGCGAATACGGCGGACAGACCAGGGGCTTGAACCGGTAATGCAAGGCAAAATCCGCAAATGTGGCATTAAACTCCACCCGGCCCACCAGATGTTTGATCACCACATTTTTTAGGTTGTCATACAAACCCTCTCCCGGTATGCCGCCGAAATATCCAAAAGCGTTTTTGTGGCAGTCCAGAAACGTAGTCATCGTACAGCGGTCTATGAACTCCACGTACATGTGCCGGGAGAATCCCAGCACCATTATAAACACATAAATCGTCAATTCCTCAGCGGGTGCTATAGCTACCTTAAAATCCGCCAAATCCACCTGCGCCTGCAAACCGGGATGCGTCTCAAACCGCAGATACGCCACCCGATCCCGCTCGCCCTTCACCTGACCCACATACCGCTTTACCGTCTCGTAGCTGCCCTGATAGCCTTGAAAGCTTACCAGTTCATAAACCCTGGTGGCCTGGTAATTCTGCCCGGAAAGCCAATCCTTTATCATCAGATGATACGGCTCCAACTCAGATCGCCGATTTTCCACCTTGTACTTGGGAATTTCCCCCGCCTCCAAATACTTGTCCACCGTCCGGCGGTTCAAACCCGTGATCCTGGAAATACTGTGCACCGAATGCCCCTGCCGCTGTAACAACCAGATGTCCACGCATTCCTCCTTGTGTATCATCTCCCCTTCCTCCCCCGATTTTCTCAAAAGGGAAAATGATACTCTTTTTACCCAAGGAATGCCTCAAATTGGTGCACTTTTCATGACCATTTTTGGTGCATTTTCTCATGACCAGTGACA